>DASPWV010000211.1:0-16647 GCA_035637635.1 Vicinamibacterales bacterium
GCGCTTCACGCACGCCGGCCGTGATGACGACGCCGAGATTCGGATCGAAGGCAGGTCCACCCAGCAGTTGGAGCTCATCGGCGACGCGAGAGCGGAGGGCTGGAATGCCCGGGCGATTCGTGTAGTGCGTTTCGCCGCCAATCAGCGCGTCGTGCACCGCCTTCAAGACGTCGGCCGCGATGGTGACCTTGTCCGAACGGGCAGCCTCTGACACCGGCGCGAGCGCCAGCGCACGTGCCGACAACTTCATCGGCCGACCGATGGTGGAAGATTCAGTGGACATCATTCCGCAAGGTCCTTCGCGCGAGCGACTGTGAGCACTGGATCCGCGTCGAGCGCCCGCGACAGACGATTTGCGTCGAATCGCAGTCCGCTGATTTCTCCACGCAGACGAGCAAGGAACAGGAAAGCCGGAATGAGTTGCCGCGGATCCTCCCATTGCTCGCGATGCGTTTCGCCGGTGGCGATATCCGCGTCTGTGATTGATGTCGGCTTGATCCGCAGACCAGGTGTAACGGTGTTCACGCTCACCGGCGCGCCCTCGAGCTCCAGCGCGAGCGCACGCGTGAACCCCTCGAGGCCGAACTTCGAGGCGCAGTAGGCTGTTTCGTTCGCGAACCCGAGCACGCCGGCGCGCGACGAGACGTTGATGATCGATCCGCCGTGCTGCCGCATCGAGGGCAGAAACGCTTTGATCAAAAGGCAGGGCGCAGTGAGGTTAATCGCGATCGTATCGACCCAGACCTCGGGCGACAGCTGCTCCAGCGGTGCAAGTTGGAGAACCGCCGCGTTGTTGACCAGAACATCGACGTGAGTCGTGCGCGTGAATACGCTAGCGACGAAGCGATCGCATGCTGCGGGATCCGAGAGATCGACTTGCGCCGATTCGACGCACCCGCCGCGGGCGCGAATCTCGCCTGCGGTCTTCTCGAGCTCGCTCTCGGTCCGCGCGCAGATCGAGACACACGCACCTGCCTCCGCCAGACCTTGCGCGATGGCGCGTCCCAGTCCGCGGCCCGCGCCGGTGACGACCGCATGGCAGCCCTCCAGCGTCCGGCTCACATATACCCCCGCAACAAATACGCGCAGCCGAAGCCGACGTAGTTCCCAATCGCGTATCCGAGAATGCCGACGATAATTCCGGGTGTGGCGAGGGCCGGCCAGTTCATGGCCATCGACAACGCGAGCGCTGAGCCCGGGCCGCCCACTGCTGCCTGGCTCGCAATCGAGATGTTTGGAATGTCGTAGCCGACGAGCCACGCAACTCCGTACGCAAGAACGACGTGAATCACCAGGATGACCAGCATGTAGACGAAAAGCGCCGGCCCTGCTTTGAGGACTTCGGCAAAAACAGCGCCCGCGCCAATCACGATGAAGAACAGGTGCAGCGCGAAGTACGAAAGGACCGACGCACCTTTGACCGTCCGAAAGAAGGGGAACTGCGCGGCCACGAATGCCAACGTCGTCAGCCACAACACCGTCGGAAAACCCGGAATCAGCGGGGCCAGTCGGGCCGATAGCCAGATGGCAGCCAATGGGGCAGCGGCGAGAATCGCCAGGTCCGAGATGCTGATCTCCGCGTCCGTCCAGAACCGCCGTGGGTCTCGAGGAGTATCGTTGCTCGGCCCGTTGCCGATATCTGCGGGTAACGTCACGCTGGCGTCACTACTGGTGGCGGCGAGCGTCGCCGCGGTCGCATTTCGGCGCCAGATCGGCACGGCGCGAAATCGCGCCGTAAGAATCGCCGCCAGCCCCATCTGTGCCAGCATGTACGGCACCGTCGAAAGGTTGTCTGCGACCGACGCGGCCGCGAAGAGGCTGGGCGAAGTCTCGAGCCCTCGACCAACGGCCACGAAGTTCATTCCGCCGCCAACGAAGGCCCCGGCGAACTGCCCGCTGATCTTCCACGTTTCGGGACCGATGGCGCGTGCGAATAACAAGCCGGCGGCGACGCACGCAACAAAGGTGGCAACGGTCGCCAGCGCAAAGCAACCGAGCATGCGCGTTCCAGCCTGTTTCAACTCTCGAAGATTCGAGGCGAGAATCACCAGGACAATCGAATAGGGCACGGCAAAGTCGTAAACGCCCTCATTGACGGGCCCCTCATGAGGCAGGACGCCAATGTTGCCCAATAACATGCCGAGAAGCGTGCAGACGACGGCCGAGCTGATCTTCTTGACGAACGCAACGCGCCCCTCGAGAAACCTCGCAAACGCGATCACGCCAAACATGAACGCGAGGAGCGCAGCAGGATCGCTGATCATCGGCCTGCGGCCACATACGTCGCGTCCGCGCAGAACAGCGCCCAATCTCCCGCGGTGACGCTCGGATAGGTGCGGATCCCGAACAGCGTGCCGTCGCACGGCGCGGTCAGCTGCTCGATGGGCTCGCCGAACAGGTTGCTGATTTGCAGCAGCACATCGCCCTTCGTGATGGGCTTCTTCAGCGGCGGCTCGCCGATCGGATCGATGATGCCGCTGTGCCCTGCCTGCACGACTTTCTGCCGCCCGCGCCAGTAGCCGGCCGCGTACTCGGCGTCGCCGTCAATCATCCCGAAGTGCCGGCAGACGTTGAGAAGAGCGTTCTTGATCGTACATGCCACGCGAGCGAGCGTGTCCGGCATGCTTGCCGCCGCGCCGCCAAGTTCAACGGTGAGCGCCGGCTTGCCTCGCGAGAGCATGGCCGCCATCGGCGTGCCGACCGGGTGCGGCGTCTCGAGGATGATCGGCCACTCGGGTCCCATGGCACGCGCGAGCTCGTCGCCTTTCGTGTCGTTGCCCGCGACGAAGATCGTCTCGGCCAGGTAGCAGATATTGCCGCCGGAATGGATGGTGATCTCCATATCGGCGATCGATCCGATCAGCGCGTTGTGGATGTGAGCGACCCGGTCGGTGAGAAAGCCATCCGGCTTGCCGGGATACACGCGATTCATATCGAAGGTGTGGGTGTCGCGTGGATTGCCACGCGCCATCGCTTCGAATGCCCCGACGTTCATCACCGGCACGCCGATGAAAGCCCCACGCATCGTCGCCGGATCGAGCTGGCGCGCCAGCGCCATGATCGCGAGCGTGCCCTCCTGCTCGTCGCCATGAATCCCGCCATCGGCGAGCAGAACAGGGCCGTCTCGCTTTCCCGCGACAATCACAACAGGGATCCCAAGCGTCGAGCCGTCGACGCGATTCACCGCCGCGACATAACCACGCGCTTTGCTTCCGGGTTCGGCTACCACTGAGTCAACAGCGATTCTCGGCATATTCCTTCTCTGAAGACGCGTCGATCACATTGCGAGTCGAACGCTCTGATACACGTCATCCAGCCGATGGCGCATCGGCTCGCCTCTGAAAGCCCGCGCAACGTTCTCCAACGACTCGCGCGCATGCACACGCTGTCCGCCGCTGGCGCCGGCAGCTACGTGCGGGGTAAGAACGACTGAATCAAGAGCCAGCAGCGGATGCGTATCGGACAACGGCTCGTCGCTGAACACGTCGAGTCCCGCGCCTGCGAGTCTTCCCTCGCGCAGCGCAGCGACGAGCGCCGCCTCGTCCACCAATCCGCCCCGCGACGTATTGATCAAGTACGCAGTCGGCTTCATCAACGACAACGTCTCGGCGTCCATCAGCCGCTCGGTTTGCGGCGTATGCGGAGCGTGCAGCGTGACGAAATCCGATTCCCGCAGGAGCTCGTCGAGCGGGACCCGCCGCAGATCGAGCGGCGCCACGAGCCCTTCTGCGATCGGTCTGCGCGTGTGAAAGAGCACGCGCATGTCGAAGCTGCGCGCCCGGCGCGCAAGCTCGTATCCGATCTCTCCGAAGCCGACGATTCCGAGCGTCTTCTCGTACAACTCGAACAGATCGGGATAGCCCAGCCAGTTGAACGCGATTTCGGTTTCCGTCGTGCGCGCGGGTTGAAGTCCTCGCTCGCGATAGGCGCCTGAAACCACTCCGCGGTGACCGGGCACGATCTTGTGCGCAAACGCCAGCATCAGCCCCATCGCGTGCTCGGCCACGGCGATTGCGCCTTTGCTCGGCATCACCGCGACCATCACACCTGCGCGGCGCGCGGCTTCGAGATCGACTCGATCCGGGAAGTGTCCGTGGATCTGCACGACTCGCAAGTCCGGTCCTGCGGCCGCAATCAGATCCGCGGTCACAACGTGCCGGCGCGTGAGGAGCGCGTGCGCGCCACGTACCTGCTTCAGCAGTTCGTCCGGGTCGGAGGTCGACGGACACTCGAACGTAAACTCGTTGCCCGGCATCTGGTCGAGGAACACTCGCTGAGCAGAATCGGAAAGCGGATCGATCATCACGATTCGCCATGGCTCGGCGATTCCCCGGCCGGGTCCGTGCGTTGCGCCGCTCTTCACCCGCGTCTCCGGGCCGTTTCGATCAAGGCTCATTGTTCGTCGTCGCCGTGACCTGAAGACTGCCGCGTTTCATTCGATCTCCTGTTCTCGACACCTCGAACACCTCGAACCCGCTCCGCCGATCGCGTTATGCGCGATAGGGAAACGGCGGCCGGCGCTTGTGCCAGTCGGTTTCCTTTTGGAACGCCATTGCGAGATCCAGTACTGATTGCTCGTCCCAGGCATTACCGACGATCTGGACGCAGAGCGGCATATCTTCGGCGTCGAATCCGACCGGGATGTTGATTCCCGGCAGGCCACTGAGATTCGCGATGTTGTTCACGCGCGGGATAGTCCGTCCGGCGGGTTGTCGCGGCGGCGGCGGAATTGGAGGCTGCACCGGCGCTTCGCGAGGTGGCGCGCCGGTGGCGCTCGTTGGCGCAACGATCGCGGTGTATTTCGACATCAGCGCGTCGGTTTCCGTCACGACCATCTGCCGAATGCGTTGGGCCTTGAGATAATCCGATGCGGGCGCCATTGTTCCTGCCAGCCAATCCGCCCGGCGCGACCAGTTGTAACGGAACATGCCGTCGATGCGCTTGTCCTCGAAGAGGTCGCGGAAAATCGCGCCGCCTTCCACGTTCGTGATGTTGGCGAACACCGCGCCATAGGGTCGATCGGGAAATGTCACGTCCTCGAAGACCGCGCCCATCCGTTTGAACACGTCGAGCGCCGCGTCGAACACGGCACGATTGTGCGGAAGTTGGACGGCGTCGAACTCGGTGCGATGGATGGCAATCTTTCTGCCCGCGATCTTTCCTGGATCCGGACGGAATTTGAAAACACGGTCGGCCGTCGAAGGATCCCGCAGATCGTGTCCCGCGATCGCCTCCAGGATCAACCCGCAATCCACGGCGCTGCGCGCGACCGGCCCCAGCTTGTCGAGACACCAGGACAGCGGCATGCACCGAAACCGGCTCACTCGTCCAAACGTCGGCCGAAGGCCCGACGCGCCAACGGTGGCGGCGGGCAGAACGATCGATCCGCCGGTTTCACTGCCGATGCCGTACGCGATGAGACCGGCGACAGCGCCAACGACGGTGCCGCTCGACGATCCCATGGATGAACGATCGAGCTTCCACGGATTCAGAGCGGAACTGGTATTCCCTCCGGCAAATTCGGCCATCGCCATCTTTGCCATCAGGATTCCGCCGGCCGCGTTGAGCTTTTCGACGACCGCGGAATCCGCATCCGGAATGCGATCGGCGAAAATGCGCGAGCCCCACGTCGTTCGCACGCCCTTCGAGTCGAGCAGATCCTTGACGCCGTACGGAATGCCGTGCAGCGGCCCGCGAATTTTGCCGCTGCCGATTTCGCGCTCGGCGATCCGTGCCTGCTCCAACGCTTGGTCACGAACGAGCGTGATGATCGAAGCGAGCTTCGAGCCGTGATTCTGCTGCGGCTCGTTCGGCAGAGGAAAGGGCGGGCGGTCGAGCGTTTCCGCGCGCTCGATGTACACCCGTGTCAGCTCCACGGGCGACAGCTTCTTCGTGGCAATGAGGCGCGACAGCTCTTGAACAGTGAGGAAATGGAGATCGTCCGCCATGTCAGCCTCTTCTGAAGACGAGCGCTGGCGGCACGTCGGAGGGCACCTGGAAGCTGCGCAGCGTCTGATGCGAACGGATGATTCGCGCGACCGCCGCTCGCAGTTCTTCGAAGCGTTCAGGGTTCTCGTAGATACCGCGGCTGCCTTGCAGGTCGAGGAGGATGCGTACGGTCTCGGCGGACACCTCCCCCGTCTGTTCCAACTGCGCTTCCGCTTCCCGCCACACGAGCGGTACGGCGGCTGCCGCGCCAATCGTCATCCAGAACTCTCGTCTTGAAGAATCCATTTCTCCTCCGCGCGCGCTAGAAATCGAACTTCGCACCCACTTTGAAGATGCGCGGATTGATCGTCGCCGATACCCGGCCGAGACTCGGCCCGAGCGTCGTGTTGTCAGCGAGAATCGTGTTCGCGTTGAACACGTTATAGACGTCGAGGAACGGCTCGATGTGAAATCCGCGCCACCGCACCGGACGCCCGAAACGCAGGTCCAGCAGCTTGATGCTGTCGTATCGCTGATCGTCGTTCGGCTCGAGCGGGACCGTCTGGCTGGCGCGCGTCAGCGTCGGGACCAGCGCACGTCCCACGACGAGGTTTCGCTGTCGCGGATGTCCGGTATAGGCGAGCAGCACCGTGCTCGCGGAGATATCGCCTGGCAGCAGATAACTGCCCGAGAGCTTGAACTGGTGCGGTTCGTCATTGCCAATCGCGCCCTGGTAGTAAATGAAGTTGTTCGGATCGTTCAGATCGCGGCTCGTGGACGGCCCCGAGGTCAGGATTGCGCCTTGTGCCCGGCCGTAGTGATAGCCGGCGAGCAGCGAAGCCTTGTTCGAGAATCGACGCTGCACTTGCAACTCGACCCCGTTGTAGTCGTTGTCAAGTCGCGGATCGTTGCTGATGAGATTGTCCTGCCTGCCGAGTGTGCCCGGATCCTGGTCGTAGATCGTCAGGTTCTGATTGTTCAAGGGATTGACAATCGTCACGGGAATGTAGCTGCTCGTCGGCACGAGGACGTTGTGGGGTCCGCGGAAATTGCGGTTCTCGCGTCGATAGAAATACGCCGACACGCCGATATCGCCAGCGAGCTGATGCTGCAGGCCGATCGTGTACTCGCGATTGAACTGCCGCTTCAAGTCGGGATCGAGCCGGCTGGTCACACTGCCCGAGAAGCCTTCGCACCGACTGAGCTCGCTGGCCTGCGCGAACAGGTCGCCGTTTGTATCGGTCCACGTGCAGCGATTCGTGCTGTAGATCATGGGGTTGACGGAGGAGGCGACGCCCACGGCCTCGTTGCCCACGTAGACGCTGTAGCTGCCTTTGACCACCGTCCTGCCGTTCCCCCGGAGGTCGTACGAGACGCCCAGGCGAGGCACCAGGTCGTTCCAATTCGGGACGTTGGGGATCTTGTTGAAGTGGCGTTCCGCCACCCACGTTCCTGCGGGGGCGGATCGTTCCGCGATGTCAATCCGGAACTTGTCGTAGCGCAAGCCCGCGTTCAACGTCAGGCGGTTGCTAATGGTCCACGAATCCTGCACGTAGAAACCGATCTCGGTGACGTTGGTCAGCGCGTCAAGCGGAGTATTCGCAAGGTCCACTGAGTTCGGCGCGTTCCCGCTGAAGCGAAGGATCATGTCGCTCAGCAGCCGGCGGACCTCACGAAAACTGCCGATGGCGTTCTGCGTGCCGATTTTCAATTCGTGTGTTCCCTTCCAGTCCAATATCCGAGTGGTCGAGACGAAGAAGTCCTCGCGTTTGGTGGCGTCGCCGCGGATGGTGTTCGGCGCGCCAGACAGGATGTTGTTCACGATATCGAGGCGCGCCACCCTGTCGGCTTCGGGCCGCGGTTCCCAGCCCGCGCCGACCCGCATGTGAGCCCAGCCGGCCTCGAAGATCCAACGATTGCCGCGCGTCGCTGTCCACCGGCTCGAAACCACCCGGTTGTACGGACTCGGAAATTGCCCATCCTTGTCGATCAGCGCGGCCTCGGACGTGACGAACGTCGCGCCCTGCCGGCGATAGGGACGGTTCCAGCCATCGTGGGCCACCGACACACTCAGCTTGTTCGCGCGATTGAGCTGCCAGGTGACCTTGCCGAAGTACTCCTCATTGCGCTGAAAATCGAACGCCTGCCGGCCGTCGAGAAAGAACTGGTTCGCCAGCAGTTGATTGACCGACCAGACCCGCTGCGACCAGAAGAACCACGCGCGGTCGCGGCGAACGGGTCCGCCGACACTTCCATCGAAGTCGTAGGCCTTCTGAAGACCGGCCGTCGCCAGCACGCCCTGCTGCCGGAGCGTGTCATCGAGATTCGACGACTGCATCGATTTGTTTCCGCCCGAGGCGAAGATCGATCCGGAGAAGCGATTGCCACCGTCTTTGAACACCATGTTGATCGCGACACCGCCGTTGGCGACCGAAGCGGGCAGCGCGCTTGTCTGATAATTGACCTCTTGCTGCGCGCCCATCGCGCCGTAGACGCGCGGGGCGTCACCGCCGCCGAAGTACGCAGCGACGCGCAACCCATCCCGATAGTAAGAGCGGTCGTTCGCGTTCGATCCATGGATCTGGATTGGCGTGTAGAGGATCGTGCTCGTTCCGCCAACGTCCGGCCGGCTCGTCGACGCGCCGATGAGGAACTTGGTCATGTCGAACACGGTGCGGGCGCTCGGCAACGCATCCACGAATTCATGTGAGAGGACCACCTGCCCCGTCGTGGTGCGCACGTCGACCACTGGCGATTCACCAACGACCGTCAACGTTTCTTCCATGGAGCCGATCCGCATGTCGGCGTTGATCGTTGCGGTAAAGCCCGAGTTGACGACGATTCGGTCCCGCTCGACCGCGGTGAACCCGACGAGCGAGAACTTCACCGCGTAGGTGCCTACGGGCAGGCGCAGGAACCGATAGCTCCCGTTCGCGTCAGTCACATCGGTCCGCGCACCTTCAATCAGCGCGGGAGATCGGAGTTCGACGGTCACCCCCGGGAGCATCGCGCCGGTCTGATCTTTGACGACGCCCTCAATCGCTCCGACGAGCGCTTGAGCGCAGACCTCCGCCGGCACCGATACCGCCAGTAGCACCGTGAAGGTTGCCAACACCGACCTGAAGGTGCGTGTCATTACAGTCCTCCTTCGGATCTCACAAACCCGCCGCGGCGCGACTGCGAACACCCACCGAGCGAGTGCGCGTCGAGTCGTGACGTTGGCGAAAGGCGGGCCGACTGGCGCGCCGGCAGCCCGCGCTTCCCTTCGTGTTGTCCGACGTACCGCGGAACTTTGAAGAAAGGAAACGCTGTTGCGCTTGGCAAGAGGCGTGCCCGTCTGAAACCGGGACTCGATGGATGCGTCGCGGTGGGCTTTCGATGGGCGGCTCGCCTAGGAGCCCGGGCCTTTCTAGTTCCGGCGGACGACCGCGGTTGTTGTAGAGTTACGGTTCCGCGCTGCAGAGTGCCGCGGCCGTCGAACGTTCCAGTTTGAAACGTTCGGTTGTTGCTGTTTGTCGCAATCGCGAACGCGTCGCGCTGAAGATCTCGTGGCCAGAGTGAGGATCGGGGTCGCTCCGGGACCTCCCTCGCTTGACTGTTAACAGGATGCCGCGACCTGAAACGTTTCGTTGACATCGATCGCGGCACACGTCTAGCATCCGCTGACGTTGCAGCCAATCTGCCCGCAACCGCAGCAAGGAGAATCGACCATTCAACGGATTGGTCCCGTCCCGGTCGAAAAGACCGGCACCAGCTATCTCAAATCGGCCGGACGCGCCGTCAATCACGTCGCTCTCAGTCTTCTGAGCTTCTCGCGGCTCGAGGACCTGTTGCAGGACGCGCTGGATCGCGCGTTGGAGGTCATGGAAACGGAAGCGGGCGCTGTTCACCTGCTGGACGAACACGCGCACGAGCTCCGCCTGGTCGCGCAGACGGGCCTTCCTCAATCTGTCGCTGCCGACGCCGACCGCTACCGCCTCGGCGAAGGCCTGCCTGGGTGGGTCGCTCAGACCGGCGAACCGGTCGTGGTCGACGACCTGACGAGCGACAGCCGCGTCACACGCCGAATGGCACGGGCGGAGGGCTATCGCGGTTTCGCGGCGGTCCCGTTGAAAACGCACCTGAAGACGTACGGCGCCATCCAGGTCGTGACGCATGCCCGCCGGACATTCAGCCAGGAAGAGGTCGACATCCTGCGCGCCATCGGAACGCAGATAGGACTTGGCATCGAAAACGGGCGTCTCATTCTGGAACTCCGTCTGAAGATGGAGACCGAGTCGCTGCTCAGACGCGTCAGCTCGGCCCTGAACGCTCACTCTCGAGTCGAAGAGTCGTTTCCTTTCGTGATCGATAGCGTCGGACGTGCGTTGAATGCGCGCCGCTCGCTGATGCATCTCAATACCTGGGCCCGTGCGCTTCGACTCCCGTACGAGTACGCCGAAGCAGACGCGAAGAAGAACGCGCCTGCCATCCGCGCACTCATTCGAGAACTCGAATCCCAGATGGGTGGACACGCGTCGGTGCTGGTCCTCGAAGATCTGACGATCGCGCCGGTGTCCGCCGCAACGCGCGCGAAACTCGAGAAGCAGCGCGCCGGATCGTTTCTGGTTGCGCCGCTCATGTGCGACCGCCGGATCGCCGGCTTGCTGCTCGTCGAAGCGCAGCGCGTCCGCCAATGGCAGTCGGCCGAAGTCACGCTCGTCGAAACTGTCGCCAACCAGATGGCGCTTGCACTCGATCGGATTCGGCTGGAGAAAAACCTGCGCGCCTCAGAACGGCAGTTCCGCGATCTGGTCGAAACCGCGCGCGATCTGATCTTTCAGGTTGATCGTCACGGACGCATCGTTTACGCAAATCCGGTCGTGCGGTCGCTCCTGCAGCTGAAGCCGGAGGAAATTCGCAGCGCCAAGCCGTGGGCGTTTGAGTTCGTGCATCCCGACGACCGTGAGCCTCTCCGCGAGCACTTCACCCGCATCCTGCGGGGTCAGGCCACCGAGCATCACATCAACTACAGAGTCGCGAGCCATGATGGCCCGACAGTGCGCTGGGTCTCGCAGAACAGCTCGCTCCTTCGAGCACCGGGCGGCCGGGCGCGCGTCGTCCAGGCCTTCGCGCGCGATGTGACCGAAGATCGTCGCCTCCAGCGCGAGATGCTCGAGGCGAATCGCCTTGCCGATCTCGGACGACTCGCGGCCGCTGTGGCGCACGAAATCCGAAATCCGCTTGGAACGATCGTGAGCTGCATCGAGCTGCTTCAACAGGACGTCGGCACCCAATCGGATCCGAGGCTGGTGAAGGTCGCCACCGAGGAGGCCGCACACCTCAACGACATCCTGAGCGATCTGCTCACATTCGCGAAGCCTGGCGAGCGGGAGGAGGAACAGTTCGCTCTGGAGGAGGTCATCGACGACACCCTGCGCCTCTTCCGGCATTCGGCCCGCGGCAAGCCAGGTGTCGAAATCGCCTTCGAGAGCTGCAGTGCGCTTCCACCGGTTCGAGGAGACCGGCAGCAGATTCGCCAGGTGGTCTGGAATCTGCTGGTCAACGCGTTGGATGCGGTCGGCGTGTCGGGCCGCATCGCCGTCGCACTCGAGAAAGTGCAGGACGCAACACACACGTCAGTTGTCGTGCGCGTGCAGGACACGGGGCCCGGAATTCCGGCGCGCGTGCTGGACCAAATCTTTCAGCCGTTCTTCACCACAAAAGCAAGCGGCAGCGGGCTGGGGCTTGCAATTGTCGATCGGCTGGTACGCGAGCACGGCGGCACTGTTACCGTGGAGCAACCCGACGGGGAAGGTACGACGTTTTCAGTACGCTTGCCCGCCGTGATGTAACTCGCTCGATCGCGCGGCGGCGTAAAAACCCGGCCGCTCCTGGTGAACGCAAGGAGACGATCCAATGGCGTCGGTGCTCGTCGTAGACGACCTCGAAAACTTCAGGATTTCCGTCGGCGTTGCGCTCGAGCGCGGCGGGTATGAAGTGACGCAGGTCGCGAATGGACAGGAGGCGCTCGATTGCCTGGCTCGCCGCCGGGTTGACGTCGTCCTCACGGATGTCCGCATGGAACACATGGACGGCTACAACCTGCTCCGGGCGGTGCGATCATCCGAGGATCCCGCGGAAGTGATCGTCATGACCGGGTTCGGCTCGATCGGCGACGCGGTGAACGCGATCAAGGCGGGGGCCTATAACTACCTCGCGAAGCCGTTTAGAAATGAGGAGCTGCTGCTCGCCGTCCAGCGCGCCGTCGAACAGCGCCGGTTGAAGGAGGAGGTGCATCGCCTCCGCTCGGCGGTTGGTGAGGCCTTCACGACGGATCGGCTCGTGGGCCGCAGCCAGCCGATGGAGGCGCTCAGCCGCATCATTCGTCAGGTGGCGCGCACCGACGCGCCCGTGTTGATTCTCGGTGAGAGCGGCGTCGGGAAAGAGCTGGTGGCGAGGACGATTCACGCGTTGAGCGCGCGCTCCGGCGGTCCATTCGTCGCAGTCAATTGCGGAGCGCTTCCCGAATCCATTCAGGAAACTGAGCTGTTCGGGTATCGCAAGGGAGCGTTCACCGGCGCCTCCAGCGATCGCAAGGGCCTGGCCGAGGAGGCCGACCGCGGCGTTCTGTTCCTCGACGAGGTTGGCGAAATGTCCCTGCCTCTGCAAGTAAAGCTGTTGCGCTTCCTGCAGGACGGTGAGATCAGGCGCGTCGGCGATTCACGGACGATGCGTGCAAACGTTCGTGTCATTTCGGCAACCAACGGCGATCTCGACGCAAGAGTACGGACCGGCGCGTTTCGCAGTGACCTCTACTACCGACTGAACGTCGTCTCAATTGTGGTGGCGCCGCTTCGCGATCGTGTCGACGACATTCCGCTGCTCGCCATCCATTTTCTCGAGCAGTACGCACGCAAGTATGCGAAGCCAATCCGCGGCATTTCCGAGGAGGCGATCGCGCGATTGAAGGGGTACAAGTGGCCGGGAAACGTGCGCGAGCTGCAGAACGTCATCGAGCGCGCGGTCACTTTCGTGACCGGCGATCTCATCGAGGATGTCGACCTCCCGCGTGAAGCCCCCGTCGAAAGCAGCGAGCCTTCGCACTCTCTCGCGGCACAAGAGCGTGCCCGCATCTTCGAGGCGATGCAGCAGAGTCGATGGAAGCGGCATCAAGCGGCGCGTGCGCTTGGCATCAGCCGCACAACCTTGTGGCGAAAACTGAAGGATTACGGAATCGGTTAACCCCTCAATTCACGGTGTTGACAGTTCCGGCAACCGAGGCCATCCGAATGGCTGTGGCGCCATTGGCGCTATTCGCGGGTGTGGCGTAGAGCGCGCGCTTGCTGTGAGCGAGTCTGAGATCCACCAGCAGCTCGGCGACCTTCAGCGCGACAGGCGTTGGATCAACGATCGCGACGTGCAGCAGGCGGGCTAATTCGGACGTCTGACCGGCCAGACCCGCGCAACCCAGCACCAGCACCTCGGCGCCATCCTCTTCGACGGCGGCACGCCCGACCTCGAGAATCCGGGCGCTCGCCCGCTCGGCATCCGCTTCCATTTCCAGAACACCCATCCCGAGGGCGCGGATTGAAGCGAGCCGGCTCTGAAGTCCGAGTCGCGCCACGTGGTCGATCTTGGCCGGGACGCGCTCCGATCTCGCGGTGAGTACTGTGAAGCGATGCCCGAGCATCGCCGCCACGTGCAGCGCAGACTCTTCGATGCCAACAACGGGAATCGATGCAATCTCGCGCGCGGCGTCCAATCCAGGGTCAGCGAAACAGGCGATGACGACGGCGTCGTAACCGTCCTGCTCGGCCTGCTGCACGAGTCGCAGCGTGGGCGGAATGGCGTGCGCCTCGTCGGCCGCTGATTCAATTGCGGGCGGGCCATCGGTCGGATTGACAACCGTGAGCTCGGTCGCTGGACCCTTGACCGCCTCCAACTCCCGGCGGATATGCTCGGTCATCGAGGCCGAGGAGTTCGGGTTGATAACCAGAATTCTCATGAGAATCCGCCGACGGTTTGCGGCTGGTCCGCGCGGTTTGCCGAGACGCGCTCGGCATTGAAGCGCTCGCACGGCAGAAACCTCCCGCGGCCTGGACGCGCGTTGATCTCACCGTTCGCCCAAACGACTTCTCCGCGCGATATCGTGACCACCGGCCAACCGGTGACGGTCATGCCTTCGTACGGCGTGTAGTCCATCCGATGGTGCAGCCGTTCATTGGTTATCGTCACACGAAGGTTGGGATCCCAGATTGCGAGGTCGCCGTCACTGCCAGGTGCGATAGTTCCCTTGCGCGGGTAGATGCCGTAGATGCGGGCCGCGTTCGTGGCGCTGAGCGCGACAAACTGCTCCAACGTCAACCGTCCTTTGAGCACGCCCTCTGAAAACGCGAGCGGGTAACAGACTTCGAGACCCGGCATTCCATTCGGGATTTTCGGAAACGGCGCCTTGTTGCCGTGCACGGACTTTCCGTCTGCATCGTTGAGGCGATACGGTGCGTGATCCGACGACAACACGTCGAGCGTCCCGTGGCGCAGTCCGTTCCAGAGCGCCTCCTGACTCGCGCGATCGCGCGGCGGCGGGCTGAAGACGTACTTCGCGCCTTCGAAGCCGGGCTTGTCGAGATCGTCCGCGGTAAAGAACAGGTATTGCGGACAGGTCTCGCCGTACACGATCAGCCCTCGATTCCGCGCCCATTGGATCTGCTCGAGCGCATCAGCGCTCGCAACGTGCACCACGAGCAGCGGCGCGCCCACGAGTTCCGCGAGGCTGATCATGCGATGCACGGCTTCCCGTTCGACCACTGCCGGACGGGAATCGGCGTGATAGCGGGGCGCTGTATGTCCGTCGGCAAGGAGCCGCCGCGTCTTCCAGGCAATCGCGTCGCTGTTTTCCGCATGAACCATGACGAGTGCGCGCTCGTCGCGCGCAAGCGACAGAACGTCGAGAATCTGCGCGTCGGTCAGCTTCAACGCGTCGTACGTCATGAAGACTTTGAATGACGTGCACCCCTCGTCGATGAGCGCCGGCAGATCCTGCTCCAGTGCGCGGCGATCTGGATCGGACACGATCATGTGAAACGCGTAGTCAACGACCGCCCGATCGGCGGCGCGCGCGTGGTACTCGCGCACCACGTCGCGAAGAGACTGTCCGCGGTGCTGCGCCGCGAAGGGCACGACGGTTGTCGTTCCGCCACACGCTGCCGCGCGAGTCGCCGTGAGAAAATCGTCGGCCGTCATCAAGCCCGTGGAGGATTCCTGCGCGATGTGACAGTGGCTGTCGATCGCGCCCGGCAGCACCAGCCGCCCGGACGCGTCGACTTCCTGTCGGCCGGCGCCGAGATGCGGCCCGACTTGAACGATTTGGCCGTCACTGATTGCGACGTCCGCGGCCGTACGGCCCTCGGCGGTGACTACCGTGCCGCCGCGAACGACCAGATCGAAAAGCTGCATTGGCGCTCCGGTAACTCTGAGAGAAAGTGCTCCAACCGCGCCGCCCGGCGATCCCACTCTGGATCGATCTTCACTCGGGTAGACGCGCTATCCAGCGAGTGAAGCAATATGCGAAGTGTATAGCAGACTCTGTGTGTCGTGAACGCCTCGCACGACCGGACCGATCATCACCCGTGATGAATTCCTGGCGGAATTCGCTTGTTCATTCGCCTCGTCGATATATTTCTCGCCGGTTTTACCTTCCAGTAACCACACCGTTGCAGCGCGCATGTAGCATCGCCTTCACAGCCCACACGATTTCGAAGTACGTTGACGGAGTGGACGGAGCGGCGGAGCTCAAACGCGCATCGCCTCGGCTGGTGGCGGTGCTCGACATGGGAGCGAGCGCCATACGCCTTCTCATCGCCGAGCTGAATCCCACGTCCGAGATCCGCGTCATCGAAGAGGCGTCGCGCGGCGTGCTGCTCGGGCGCGACACCTTCGCGACGGGCCTGGTGCGGGCGGAAACCGCTGACATCGCACTGGGCGTGCTCGACCGGTTTCGGACCATCATCGATCACTACGGCGCCGGAGAAATCCGGGCCGTCGCGACCAGTGCCGTCCGCGAGGCAAGAAATGCCGACGTTTTTCTCGACCGGATTCGCGGGCGCACAGGTCTGTCGTTTGAAACGATCAACGAAGCCGAAGAGAGCCGCCTGATGTATCTGGCGGCACGCGAGGCGCTTGGGAGTCACCGGGCATTCCTGGAGGGTCCGACGCTCCTTGCGGAAATTGGCGGCGGCAGCACGAGTCTGACGCTGCTCCGCCGGGGGAAACCGGCCCGCTCGGGCGTGTACGGTCTGGGTTCAGTACGTATTCGGGAGCAGTTGGATCTGCGACGGCACAGTCTCGAGATCCGCGTCGCGCTGATCAAACGCTTCATCGCCAACGTCGTCAACGAGATTCGTCTCGACATGCCGCTCGCGCGCATCTCCAGCTTCGTCGCGCTTGGCGGCGACGTGCGCTTCGCGGCGGCGCAGATTCTGGAGCAGGAAGGCGATTCCGAGATCCACGAGATCCCGCGCGCGGCGTTTCTGGCCTTTTGCGATCAGCTCGAACAGCTCGATGAGGAGGCGCTCTTCGAGCGGTTTCGGCTCGCCGCGGTGGACGCCGAAACGCTGGTGCCGGCGCTGCTCGTGTACCGGACACTGCTCGCCGAGAGCGCGGCCGACCACATCGTCGTGTGCGACGCGTCGCTGCGGGACGGCATTCTGATCGATCTGACAAAGGCTGGCGGACGAT
>DASPWV010000212.1:0-6754 GCA_035637635.1 Vicinamibacterales bacterium
GGTCAGGATTCTCATCAGGTATGAGAACGATGTCGAAGGATTTGTAGTGGCGGCGCTTCAGCGCCGCCGGCTCAGAGGCAGTCTTGCCCGGAGTCTAGCACACAGAGTACCCTCGGCTCATGAGCGCTTTCGTCAACGTCAACGGCCGAATCAGCGATGGTGAGCACGCTGCTATCTCCGTTTTCGATCACGGATTTGTCTACGGCGAAGGCGTCTACGAAACCATCCGCACGTACAACGGCGAGCCCTTCCTGTTCGATCGACACCTGCAGCGCCTGCGGCGGTCGGCGGAAATGATCTTCCTGGGCGTGCCGTTCGGAGATGACGAGTTCCTGCGGCGCGCGATCGACACGATGGCTGCGGCCCGGCTCGGCCATCGCGGCCATGAGCCCGCGGCCGAAGCCTATATCCGGATTCTCCTCACGCGCGGCATTGGCGACCTCACCTACGATCCGGCAGCGACGCCGTCGCCGTCGCTCGTCATCATCGTGAAGCCGCTGCCGGTGCCGGCGGCGTCAGAGTTCGAGCGCGGCGTCAAAGTCTGCATGGTCGACATCATCCGGAATCACCCGCGATCGGTAAACCCGCTGATCAAGAGCAACAACCTGTTGAACAACGCGCTGGGCATGCAGCAGGCGCTTCGCAAAGGCGGCGTCGAGGGCGTGTTTCGCAATTACCGTGGCGAGCTGTCCGAGTGTTCCCAATCCAATCTGTTCGTGGTGAAGGGTGGCGTCGTCCGCACGCCTCCGCTCGACGCCGGACTGCTGGCGGGTATCACAAGACAGTTCGTCTTCGAGCTTGGCAAGAGCGTCGGGGTCAAGGTCGAAGAAGCGCTGCTCAAGGATCGGGATCTGTTCGACGCAGACGAGGCGTTTTTCACGAGCACGACGAAAGAGCTGATGCCCATCGTGCAGGTGGACGAGCACACCATCGGCACAGGTACGCCGGGCCAAATCACCAAGAAGCTGCTCGCGGAATTCAGACGACGCGCGAATGAAATGACGCTGGCAAGAGCGTAGGTTCGAGGTTCGAAGGTTCGAAGGTTCGAGGTTCTCAGTTCGACGTTCGATCGCTCGAACCGTCGAACCCGAAACTTCGAACCCGGAACCTCGAACCGTCGACCCTGGAACCTCGAACCCGGAACCTCGAACCGTCGAACCCGGAACTTCGAACCCGGAACCTCGAACCGTCGAACCTTCGAACCTCGAACCCTTTCAGGCGTAAGTCTCGATCGGCGGACACACACACATCAAGTTGCGATCGCCGTACGGGTTGTCGATTCGCGCAACGGACGGCCAGAACTTGTTCGACCGGACCCAGGGCAGCGGAAACGCCGCCTTTTCACGCGAGTAAGGATGGGTCCAGACGTCCGCCGCGACCATCGTGGCCGGATGCGGCGCGTTCTTGAGCACGTTGTCCTTCGGATCGGCCCGGCCGGTTACAACCTCCTCGATCTCCTGGCGAATCGCCATCATCGCCTCGCAGAACCGATCGAGCTCGGCTCGTGGTTCGCTTTCCGTCGGCTCGACCATCAGGGTGCCCGGCACGGGAAACGAGACTGTCGGCGCGTGGAAGCCGTAGTCCATCAGCCGTTTGGCGACGTCGCCTTCTTCAATGCCCTTTGCCTTGAACTTGCGGAGGTCGAAGATCATCTCGTGCGCGACGCGCCCGCCTTTGCGCGTGTAGAGGACGTCGTAATGCTTTTCGAGTCGCGACTTGATGTAGTTCGCGTTGAGAATGGCAAATTTCGTCGCGCTCGCCACGCCCGCCCCGCCAAGCATCCGGATGTACCCGTACGAGATCAGCAGAATGCTCGCACTGCCCCACGGCGCCGACGAAACCGGGGCGATGGCCTGCGGCCCACCAACTCGCCGCAGCGGGTGACTGGGCAAATAGGGCGCAAGGTGCCGGGCAGCCGAGATTGGACCCATCCCCGGGCCACCGCCGCCGTGTGGAATGGCAAAGGTCTTGTGCAGATTCAAGTGGCACACATCGGCGCCGATGCGCGCGGGGCTCGTGAGGCCCACCTGCGCGTTCATGTTGGCGCCGTCCATGTACACCTGGCCGCCATGCTCATGAACCATGGCGCACACCTCCTGAATCGCATCCTCGAACACGCCGTGCGTCGAGGGGTAGGTAATCATCAGGGCTGCAAGCCGATCGCGATGCTGCTCCGCTTTTGCTTTGAGATCTGTGACGTCCACGTTGCCGTGCGCGTCGGTGGCGACGACGACCACGCGGTAGCCGGCCATCACCGCGCTGGCGGGGTTGGTGCCGTGCGCCGACGCGGGAATCAACACGACATCACGAGCCCCTTCGCCGCGCGTGCGGTGGTACGCACGAATGACCGCGAGTCCCGCAAATTCGCCCTGTGCGCCTGAATTTGGCTGCAGCGACGTTGTGGCAAATCCGGTAATCACCGAGAGCGCTTCCTCGAGCTCACGACAAATCTGCGCGTAACCCTCGGTCTGGCTGGCCGGCGCGAACGGGTGCATGCGCGAGAACTCTTCCCACGACACGGGATACATCTCGCTCGCCGCATTCAATTTCATCGTGCAGGAGCCGAGCGGAATCATCGACGTATCGAGGCCGACGTCTTTCCGCTCGAGGCTCCTGAGATAGCGCATCATTTCGGTTTCCGAATGATGCGTGTTGAAGACGGGGTGCGTCAGGTACGGCGACGTCCGGCGCAAGCTCGCGGGTAGATCGCCGGCGAGTTCCCCAAGCGTCGACGCATCGAGCATCTCGCTGGTGACGGTCTTCCCCGCGGCCGCCGCAAAGACGTTCACGATGGCTTCGAGGTCCTGCGCCGTCGTCGTCTCGTCGAGCGCGATGCTGATGGCTGACTCGCCGACGTAGCGGAAGTTCAGCCGCGCGGCCACGGCCTTGCCGCGCACGCCCGCGACCAGTTCCGGCGCCGCCTTGACACGCAGCGTGTCGAAGTACACATCGTTCTGCTGGTCGTAACCAAGCGACCTCAGCGCACCATCCAACAACCGCGACAGCCCATGCACGCGTCCCGCGATTGCTCGAATGCCTTCCGCGCCGTGATACACGGCATACATCGCCGCAATGTTCGCGAGCAGCGCCTGCGCGGTGCAGATGTTCGAGGTAGCCTTTTCGCGCCTGATGTGCTGCTCACGCGTTTGCAGCGACATGCGATACGCAGACTTCCCCTGCGCGTCGATCGAGACGCCGATGATGCGGCCCGGCAGGTGCCGGATGTACTCGTTTTTCACCGCAAAGAAGGCTGCGTGAGGTCCGCCGAAACCAAGCGGCACACCGAAGCGCTGCGAATTGCCGAATACCACGTCAGCGCCCATTTCACCAGGCGGCGTGAGGAGCGCGAGCGCCAGCAGATCTGTCGCGACGGCCACCAGCACACCGGCCTCGTGGGCGCGCGCGATGAAGCCGCGCAAATCGGAGACTCGGCCGCACTCATCGGGAAACTGCACCAGCGTTCCAAACACAGCTGCATCAAAGGGCATCTGATCGACGGCGCCTACTCTCAGCTCGATGCCCAATGGCTCGGCACGACTGCGCAGCACTTCGATGGTTTGCGGAAAGCACCGATCGGACACGAGAAAGGCGCCGGCATCCTTGCCGAGCTTTTTGAACTGCACACGATGGAGAAGCGCCATCGCCTCTCCCGCCGCCGTGCCCTCATCCAGCAACGACGCATTCGCCACCGGCATCCCCGTCAAATCGCACACCATCGTCTGGAAATTCAGGAGCGACTCGAGCCGGCCTTGTGCGATCTCTGCCTGGTAGGGCGTGTACGGCGTGTACCACCCCGGGTTCTCGAACAGGCAGCGGCGGATGATGCCCGGCGTCAGTGTGTCGTAATAGCCGAGCCCGATGAAGCTGCGAAAGACCTTGTTCTTTCGCGCGATCTCCTTGAGCCGTTCGAGGTACTGCGACTCGGTTTCCGCAGGTGGCAGATCGAGCGGTTGCGACAGGCGGATGCTGGGAGGCAGCGCTTCGTCGATCAGCGCGTCGAGTGACGGCACGCCGATCTGCTCGAGCATGCGCGTGAGATCGTCGGCATCGGGACCAATGTGGCGGGGCGCAAATCGATCGAGAGGTTCCAGCGTCATTCGTTCATCTACTCACCGGTGAGCGACTGATAAGCGGTCGAATCGAGCAGCGAAGCGGCTTCACCAGGATTGGAGAGCCGCACTCGAATCATCCACGTGTCGTGCGGTCTCGAGTTCACCTGCTCCGGATGATTCTTCAGATCGGCGTTGACCTCCGTCACCTCGCCGCTCACCGGCGCAAACAGCTCCGAGACAGCCTTGACCGACTCAATCGTACCAAACGGCTGCCCGGCCGTGAGCGGGGCACCTACCTCCGGCAGCTCCACGTAGACAACGTCGCCGAGTTGTTGCTGTGCGAAGTTGGTGATGCCGACGGCGCCGGTGGTGCCCTCGATGCGAATCCACTCGTGGTCCTTGGTGTATTTGAGCTCTGGGGGATACATAACCAGTCCTCATCGAAGCGCAGCCCGACCCGCGCCATCCTACGTTTTCGGCCGTTTGTAGAACGGCATCGCCACCACGATGGCGCGTGCGCGGCGGCCGCGAATATCAATCTCGAACTCGGTGCCCGTATCGGCCATATGCGCCGGCACGTACGCCATCCCGATGGCCTTCTTCAAGAAAGGCGTTTGCGTCCCGCTGGTGACATGGCCGACCTGCTCGTTCTCGCGCATCACGACGTGGCCGTGACGCGCGATCGCGCGATCGATCATCGCAAAGCCGACGAGCCGCCGCTTGACACCTGCCGCCTTCTGGCGCCGCAGCATGTCGTGGCCGATGAACTCGGATTTGTTCCAGCCGACGATCCAGCCAAGGTCCGCTTCGAGGACGGAGGTCGTGTCGTCGATGTCATTGCCGTACAGCCGCATGGCCGCTTCGAGCCGCAGCGTATCCCGTGCGCCGAGACCGCATGGAACAACGCCGTCGCTGGGTCCGGCCTCGAGGATCGCATCCCATACTCGCCGCGCCATGTTTGGCGCCACGAACACCTCGAATCCGTCCTCGCCGGTGTAGCCCGTGCGCGACACCGTTCCGCGCACGCCGGCAATCTCGCCGTGCGCGAACCAGTAGTACTTGATTCCAGACAGCTCGATGCCAGTGAGGCTCTGCAGAATGTGCCGTGCCTTCGGGCCCTGCAATGCGATGAGAGCGTAGCGGTCGCTCGAGTTGACGACGGCGACGTCGCCTGCTTGTCCCGCGTGCTCGGCGATCCACGCGTAGTCTTTGTCGATGTTGCTCGCGTTGACGACCAGCAGGAAGTGATTGGGCGCAAACCGGTACACGAGCAGATCGTCGACGAACGCGCCTTTTGGCGTCATCAGGGCCGAATACTGCGCCTGATTCACCTGGAGCTTCGACGCGTCGTTGCTCGTCAGATGCTGAACCGCGGCAAGCGCGTCTTTGCCGGCGATCTCGATCTCGCCCATGTGGGAGACGTCGAAGAGGCCCGCGGCCGATCGGACGGTAAGGTGCTCGGCGCTGATCCCCGAATACTCCACCGGCATGTGCCATCCGGCAAAGGGCACCATGCGCGCACCCAGCGCGACGTGCGCGGCATGCAAAGACGTTTTTTTCAGGGGAATGTCAGCGGAATCCGTCATGGAGCGCAGCGGGCTGGCCGCCCCTGCGGACCAGGCCGTGTGGCGTACAGACGTCTCACGGTACTATGGCGATCAAATCAAGGTCAAGGCACTGCGCAACCCCGGCCAGCGCGGCCGAGGATTTGGTGCGGCTCGTGCCAGCGAGTCCAGCAGATCCAGCCTCGACACTGCAGCTGAACCCGCGGAGAAGCCACGGGTGCAATAGAGGTCTTTCCTAATTTCGGGGTCCAATCCCCGTCAACCTGCATTACAGTTCTTGCGCCTGTCATTCGGAGGTGACTGTGAAACGCATTGCGATGACGTTGTTGCTGGTTGCGGTTTTCGCTGGTTGTAGTGACAACGCGGCTCGCCCGCCGCTGACACCATCCGCAATCGCAGAACCGAACGGCGCTGGACCCGGACCAACGCAGCGCGTTGTGAGCTGGTTCCAGTTTGTCGAAGCACCGAGGGCACATGTTCAAGCAATTGGCGAAATCGGCCCCAGTGGTCTGACGTCCTCGGTCTCTGGCTCCACGGTGACGTTTGTCTGGCAAGCGCCGCCGGGTGTTTCCGTCAGCCAGTATTTGATCGAGGCCGGCTCTGCGCCGGGTCTGTCCGACATCGCGCTGTTTCTCACAGGGTCGACGGCGACATCAATCACATTCGGCAGCGTGCCGAACAACACCTACTACGTCCGCATCCGTGGCGTCGTCGGAAACTTCGGCACGCAGCAGTCGAACGAAGTCGTGGTAATCGTCGGCACACCGGCGGCGTGCATCCCGACAGTGAGCCCGACGACGATCAACGCAGCCAACGCGGCATCGACGGCGACGGTGAACGTGACGTCGACGTGCGCGTGGACGGCGTTCAGCGGTGTGCCGTGGATCACGATTGCCTCCGGCGCGAGTGGCGCCGGCAACGGCGTCGTCACGTTGAATATTGGGGCGAATGCCGGCGCTGGCCGCCAGGGACTGGCGAGTATCGCGGGTCAAAGCGTCACCATCGTTCAGGGCGGGGGAACGCTCTCGCCAAGCTTCCAGTTGTTCGATCCGTCCACGCAGGCGGGTCCGACGACAGAATGCCGCATCAATGCCAATCCGCGCTCCTGCGAGCTGCGCTCAACGTCGTTCACCGCCG
>DASPWV010000213.1:0-11235 GCA_035637635.1 Vicinamibacterales bacterium
TTGAGCGTTCTCAACGTGCGGTTGCCGCGAAGGAACGCGATTGCCGCGTCGGTAATGAACTCGGCGGCGTACAAGTTCAGTTCCTCGAGATCCGCGAGTCGCTTGAGCCGCTCGACGCCGCGATCTGAAACATAGGTCAGCGACAGATCGAGCCGCTTCAATCCCTCGAGGCTGACGACGCGATCGAGATCCGCGTCGGTGGCCCACGTGCGCGCAAGCGAGATCTCGACAATCTGTCCCGCGCCGTCGCGCACGATCTGCCCGCCTTGCGCGGCAATAGATGCCTCGAGGCTGTCCTGCGCTTGGCCCGGAACGGCGAGCACGAGAGCGGCGAGAAGAGGCGCACTGAACATCACGAGCCTCTCCGCTCGCGCCGCGTTGAATCGCGGTCGTAGTGGATGTCGCAGGCGGGCAGCGCGGTCTTCAGCTGCTGCAGGCCCTTTTCGGTGACGAGCGTGTGATACAGATCCAGCTCCCGGAGCCGCACAAATCCGGCAACGTGCGTGATGCCGGCGTCGCTCAAATCGACGCTGTCGAGACTCAGCGCGCCAAGGTTTGTCAGCGCGCCGAGCTTTGCGATTCCTGCATCCGTGACGTCGGTGTAGTTCAGATCGAGCGACTCGAGATTGGTGAGCTTCCCGACCGCGTCCATCGCGGCGTCGCCCACCTTCGTGCGGACAAGAGTCAGCCGCTTCAGGTGTTCGAGACCGGCGAGCGCCTTCACGCCCGTGTCGTTGAAACGGCCGTAGTTCAAGTGCAGTTCTTCGAGGCTTGTCAGCTTGCCGATGGTAGTGAGACCGGCGTTCCCAACATCCGCGCCCGACAAATCGAGGTGCGTGAGCTTCGCGAGAGCCGGCAACTGCGCAAGGCCCGCATCGCTGATGTCGGTGTAACTCAGCACGAGCTTCTCCAGCCCGGTGAGGCCTGCCAGATGGAGCAGTCCTTCATCCCGAAGCGGCGTGTTGCTCAGTGCGAGCTCGCGAAGAGCGGTCAAGCCGCTGAGCGCGCGAAGGCCGCTGCCTTCGACGAGGGTGTGGCTCAGATCGAGAGTCTGCAGATTCGTCAACGCCCCGAGCTTGTCGAGGGCTGCGTCCGACAGCAACGTATGACTCACGACGAGTTTGCGCAGCGTCTGGATCCGCGACACATGCGCGGCGCCGAGATCGCTGACGTCAGTGTTTCGGAGGCTCAGATCCTCGAGCTGTGGGAGCTCCTGAAGAATGGGCAGCTCGCGATCGGTTATGGCTGTCGAATCGAGCGAGACCGCGACAGGGTGGCCGTCGCGCAGCCGGACGTCCGCGCCGACGGATCGGAGCCAGGCGGTCACTGCCTCTTCACCTTTGCCGCTGACCGAAGCCGCTTCTGCCGTGCGCCTGACGTTTCGATTCGATGAGTCATCGAACAGCACAGTAACAGCGGGAATCTGGCCGGTCAGATCCTTCACACCGGACGGTGTCACCCGGCTGTAACGCAGATCGAGATGTCGCAGCTGTTTCAACGAACCGAGGTGAGCGAGGCCCGCGTTCGACACCTTCGTGCGATACAGCGTCAGCTCTTCGAGGCTCGTCATGTGCTGTAAGTGCACAAGACCGCTGTCGGTTACCTTCGAGCCGAGAAGATTCAAGCGGCGCAATTTGGTCAAGCCCGTCAGGTGCGCAAGGCCTGCATCCGAGATGCCGGTGCCGTCCAGATCGAGCTCGATGAGATTTGTCAGCGCTTCGAGATTGCGGAGTCCCTCGTCTGTGATCGTCGTGCCGGTCAGATAAAGCTTCGTCAATGCCGTCATGCGTCCAACATGACGCAGCCCGCCATCGTCAAAAAACCGGTTGTGGCTCAGATCGAGGAGCCTGAGTTTTGTGAACGGCGCGAGAGCGCTGCCCGGCAGTCGCGTTTGCTCCAGTCGCAGTTCCTCGATTGCGCTGAGATTCGACAGCCGTTCGAGCACGGCATCTTCTAATGGAATGTAGGTCTGAACCGGCTTGCTCAATACGAGCTTTTCGAGGCCGGTGGCCGAAGCGAACAGGCCGATCGTGTCAGCCACGAGCGATACCGGCTGGTTGTACCAAAGCCGACCGTTGATGTAGAGCTCTTTGAGATGCGGGAGCGCAGGCAGCCGCGAGAGCTCGTCCTTCAGGCCCCACGCGCCCATCGACACGCCGACCAGATCGAGCGTGTGAATGCGGAAGTCCGTATCCGGAAGCTCGTGAAGATCGGCAATCCGGCGCTGCTGGCCGTCGAGAACGACGCTCCCACCCAGGCGCAACACACGCTCGGCGACGATTCTGTCGGGTGATGCTTGCTGCGCGTGAGCTGGCGCCGCAGCCAGCAGAACGACACCGAGTGCGGCGTGTCGGACGAGCGCATGCATATTCTGTATCCGTCAAATACTACCGATTCCAAAGTGGTATGACCACTGAAAATCGCGCCGGTGCAGAGGTGTGGATCGGCGGTTTCGCAAGCCCTTCTTGTAGTGGCGGAACCTCCCACGCTACACGTCGTGAAACTGGAAAGCGCTCGAGAACGTGGTGAAGCACAACCGGAGAGATCACGCGATGACCGAGCTCCCCGAATGGATCCAGCCGATGGCGGCAACTCTTACGCAGGAGCGGTTTGTCGGCCCGGAGTGGATCTTCGAGCGAAAGTACGACGGTATCCGGCTGCTCGCGTTCAAGGACGGCGACGACGTCCGTCTGCTGTCACGCAATCGATTGCCGCAAACCTGTCCTTCCGTCGCTGCCGCAATCGCGAGCTTGCCCGTCCACGACGTGATCATCGACGGCGAACTGACCTGGGGCGGGCGCAGCCGGGTCACGTATCACGTCTTCGACGTTCTCTGGATCGATGGCCGCGACGTGATGTCGCTGCCGCTCGAGGAACGTCGAGCGGTCTTGAATGAGTTGCCGCTCACACCGCCGCTCGAACGCGTTTCGGCCATCGTGGATTCGAAGCCTTGGGAACGCGCGTGCGACGAAGGCTGGGAAGGAGTCATTGCCAAACGGCGCGATTCACGCTACGAACATCGCCGCTCACCGCACTGGTTGAAGATGAAGTGCGAGTTGAAGCAGGTGTTCGTCGTGGGCGGCTTTACGGATCCGCAAGGGGTGCGTGTAGGGCTCGGCGCGCTGCTCGTGGGTTACTACGAAAAGGACGACCTGGTGTTTGCCGGAAAGATCGGCACCGGCTTCGACATGAAACTCCTGCTGGACATGCGTACACGGCTCGATGCGCTCGAGATCTCGAACCCGCCGTTCACGAAGGGCATCGGCTTGCCTAGCCGAAGCTCGCGGCGAACCGGACGAGCGAAGGCTGGTCTACCGCGCATTCGCGCGCACTGGGTGCGGCCGGCGATTGTCGTGCAGGTCGGGTTCATCGAATGGACGGTGCACGGCAAACTGCGGCACCCGCGACTGCTCGGCGTTCGCACCGACACGGCTGCCCGTGACGTCGTAAGGGAGATGAAATGATCGTCGCCAAGAAGACGACTCCGACGATCACGCACCCGGAGAAGGTGTTGTTTCCAGACGATGGAATCACCAAGGGCGAGCTGGCGGCGTATTACGAGGCGATCGCGCCAGTGATGGTGCCGCACATCCGCGCGCGGCCTGTCACGATGGAGCGCTACCCGCAGGGAATCGGGAAGCAAAGCTTCTGGCAAAAGGACGTTTCCAAAGGGTTTCCCGATTGGTTGAAGCGCGTTGAGGTGCCAAAGAAAGGCGGCGTTGTCCATCATCCAATCGTCACCGATACGCGATCGCTGCTCTGGCTTGCCAATCAGAACAGCATCACGCCGCACGTCTGGGCCTCGCGCGCGCCGAAGTTGTACCAGCCGGACGTCTGTGTATTCGATCTCGACCCGTCCGAAGACAATCCCAATCTGCTGCGCGATACCGCGCTGGCGCTTCGTGACCTGCTGCAGGAACTTGGCCTTTCGAGCTGGGTCAAGACCTCAGGCGCAAAAGGGTTCCACATCGTCGTCCCGCTCGATCGAAAGACCGACTCCGGCGAGGTGTCGCGATTTGCGCATACCGTTGCGACGCTGCTGGTCAAGCGCGATCCCGACAATCTGACGTTGGAGTTCAGCAAGGCTGATCGTGCCGGACGGATTTATGTCGACGCGGGACGAAACGGCTATAGCGCGACGTTTGCCGCCGCGTACGCCGTGCGCGCGAAGCGAGGCGCGCCAGTTTCTGCACCGTGTAACTGGGAGGAGATCGAGCGCGGCGAGGTCGGGCCGAGGACGTTCACATTGCGGACGACGGTCGCCCGCGTCGCCGCTATCGGAGATCTCTGGTCGGACATCTACAAGCACGGACGATCGCTGCGCCGGCCGATGGAAAAGCTCCAGCGTCTTGCGTGAGTCACGACTGACAAGCCGCGCCCGAAGGCGGGCCTTCAGTCGCGGGGTACGTAGTGGCGGGCCTTCAGGCCCGCCGTCAAGCGAGTCGCGGGGGTGCGTAGTGGCGGGCCTTCAGTCGCCGGGTGCGTAGTGGCGGGCCTTCAGGCCCGCCGTCAAGCGAGGTCACTCAGTCGGCGTCTTCAGTGCAATCACGCGGCGCAGCACGCCATCGGTCTTGCTGAAGATGTAAAGCTCTCCCGCCGCGTCCATCGCGACATGCGCGTCGGCACGGCCGTCGCCGGAAATCGTCGCACGGCCCGGCAGGTTCGGATCCTTTCCTCCGCGGAAGTGATACGCGGCCTGCGCGATTGGGTACATCGAATCGTACGTGCGCACTCCCGCATCAGGCGAGTCGTTCGGATCGTCCCAACGAATCTTGATGGGGCGTAGAGCCGCCATCGTTTCCGCATCTCCGTCGTCTGCCGCAAGGAGCTCTTTGTAGTCGGCGTACCATACACGGCCAGTTGAGATATCCGTGAAGATGTACTTGCCGCGAAGCTCCGGAACGAGCTCGCCTTGATACAGAAAGCCGCTGCCGACGGCATCGCCACCTTCCGGCTTGTGCGGATATTGAGCGACCGGATAAGTGGGCGTGATCAGCTCTGTTGTCGCTCCGTCGGCGATTTGGACGGGCACTTTGTCCACGTCTGGACGCTTCGTGGTGGTGTTATCGAGTTGCAGAAGCTCGTTGCCTTCGCGCAGTGAGTATCCGTAATTTGCGCCCTTGTGGATGATGTTGATCGTTTCCCACGTATGCAGCCCGACTGAATTCGCGACAAGGCGATTGTTGCTCGGACTCGCGGCGTCGATGGCCCAGTGCAGCCGGTGCGGATTGCGAAGGCCGTACGCCCAGATCTCTTTGCGAGCGCCGGCCTTCGAGAAGAACGGATTGTCGTTTGGAATGCGATAGCGGCCGTTGTCGCTGACGGTGCTCGTGCCCTGTCGCTCCGAGAGATCAGGGATGATGCGCAGAATCTTGCCGACAAGCGTGTCGAGTCGCTGCGGATTGGACCGCGTATCAGGACGTGGCGACTCGCCGGATCCGCCGTCGCCGCAGCCGATGTAGAGCACTCGCCAGTCGCGATCGCCGCGCTTTGCCGCGGGATTGAAGCTGAGGTCGCCCAGCGGATGAATGCGGGTGTTCAGTTGCACGCGCAACAATTCGCGCGCGGTGCCTTCGAACGTGCTGTTCGAAATGTTGGAGTCGGTCCACTCGATCAGCACGCCTTCTCGTTGAATCGGTCCTGGTGTCTGGATGGGCGCAGTGGTGGTGTAGCCGGTCGTGTTGAACGTCGAGTAATTCGCGTTGTCGGGAACTGCGGTGGCGGCGACCGCCGGATCCTCGAGATGGACGGTGTAGAACTTGCCGTTGCGCCGGTAGTCGGGATCGAACTGCACACTGACGATGCCGTTTGCCCAACCAACCTCGAACGCAAACTTGTGGAAGAGTCCCGGTCGTCCATCCTTGCCGTTGAAATCCAAATAGGTCGTGATCTTCTTCGTGGACTTGTCGACGATGTACACGGGGCCGTTCAGGTCGTTGACGAAGAATCGGTTTGCTCCTCCAGTCTCTTCGCGGAGCGAATTGATTCGCGCGAGCATGCCATCGGTCTGACCCGTGCCGTCGAGTTTTCCGGTGATGGGAAACACGACGTAATCCTCGATGGTGATGACCACCGGAGAACCCGTATCACCACCGACCACGGCATTGGCGAGCGCGCAAATCAGCGCGAGCGTTGCAGCAGATTTCGGTGAACGAGGGCGGGACTTCAGTCCCGTCACAAAGGCGCGGCTAAAGCCGCGACCTCCGCGCGGCTTTTTGGAGATCACGCGATACGAATCCTCTGCACGAGACGGCGGGCCTTGAGGCCCGCCACTACAAAACGTCGTCGTTACTAAAACCGATCGGACCCTGCGACGTCGATTTTCGGCAACTCGAATCCTTTGCGATACTCGCGCGTCAGGAGGCGATCGGCTTTCTTGTCGTTGTCAAACGCCTCTGTTTTGCCGTCGAACACTAGCGAATGGCCGACTAGATAGGCGATGTTTGCAAGATGCGGCAGCGTCGAGGAGTAATGGCCATCGAGGATTCCGCTGTTGAGCACCTTGGGATCGCCGGCGCGAATGGCGTCGACGAAGTTCTGGTAGTGCGGCGATTCCGAGCTGGTGAGGACGAGCGGGTCGCCGCCGCCATCGGGATCGGGTACGTCCGCGCCCGGGCCTTTTTCGTTCTTCGGCCCGAAGTACGATTGCCACTTGCGTCCGTCGCCGTCGATCCACACCCATCCCTTTGATCCGTAAAACAGATTGCCGATGCGCTGCGTGCCCTCATCGTTCGTGAACTCGCCGCGCGTCGCGAATTCGAGAATCGTTCCGTCTGCGTACTCGAAGAGCGTGGTGTGCGTATCCGGCGTTTCCTGCGACGACTCGGCGCCGAAGTAGCCGCCGCTCGACTGAATCTTGACGGGATGTTCCTGCTTGTTCAGGCCCCACCGCGCGGTGTCGAACTGATGCGGCCCCTGATTGCCCGTGTCGCCGTTGCCGTAGTCCCAGTGCCAGTGCCAGTTGTAGTGGAAGCGATTGCGGTTGAAGGGGCGCTTTGGCGCGGGTCCGAGCCACAGGTCGTAATCAACCCTTGACAGGTATTGCTCGTCGTAGGTCGGCTCGTAATTCGTCGACCCTACCGTCAGCGCGTACTTCTCGCCGGGCGCCATCGGCCCATCCGGATACTTGCCAATGGATGGACGCGGTTTGAAGCAGAGCCCGCGAGCCATGTAGACGTGGCCAATGCCGCCGTCGTGCATGAACTTGATGGCGTCACGAACGATGGCGCGGCTCCGATTCATCGTTCCGACCTGCACGATCTTCTTGTAACGCGCGGTCGCGGCCACCATCTGACGGCCTTCCCAAACGGTATGCGACGCCGGCTTTTCGACGAACACGTGTTTGCCTGCCTGAAGGCCCCACACGGTGGCGAGGGCATGCCAGTGATTTGGCGCGGCAATCACAACGGCATCGATGTCCTTGTCGTCGAGCACGCGACGGAGGTCCTGAACGAAGACCGGCTTGAACGTGGCGACGTCTTTGAGCCGCGGGTCGTTGATGCGCTCAGGCGCAAGATTCGCATCGACATCGCAGAGCGTTTTGACCTCGACGTTTTGCAATCGTGCGAAGCCGCGCTTGAGGGAATTTCCCTGACCGCGGATTCCGATGTTGGCTACGACGACACGGTCGTTGGCGCCGATGACGCGGCCGCCGACATGCGGCGCCGCCATCGCGCGGGAACTGAAGAGCTCACTGCCAGCCACTACGCCCGCCGCCACGGCTCCGACCTGCGACGCAAACTCGCGACGCGAAATGCCCTTCTGGTCGTTGGAATCGCTCGCCATCGTTTCCCCCTCACCCTAAGTATTCACGCAGTCTGCAACATTCCGATCGAAAGGTAACGTGAAAATGTCAGGACGACCTCTCGGCCACGGGAGTAGCATTCGCGCATGGACAACCATGTGTCTCGGCGCGCGTTTTTCGGCACGGCCGCAGCGGCCACCGCATGGGCTGCGTTTCCGCGTTCCGTGACGGTGGCGGGCAGCGGCGCGACCCCGGCTTCGGCCAGCCCCCTGACACTTGGAGTCGCATCGTACTCGATGCGCGAGTTCGCGCTCGACCAGGCGCTCGAGATGGCGGAGACGCTCGGCGTGACGCATATGACGTTCAAGGACGTCCACATTCCACGTACCGACCCGCCTGCGATCACGCGCACGCTGACAGACAAGATCCGAAGCGCCGGCATCACAATCATGGGCGGCGGCACCATCGATCTTCCCAATGACGCGGCGCAGATCAAGAAGGACTTCGAGTACGCGAAGAACGCCGGGTTCCCGTTGATCTTCGTCTCGCCCGAGCCGGCCGCGCTCGACACCATCGAGCAGATGGCGAAGACGTACGACATCAGGGTCGCCATTCACAATCACGGACCGGAAGACAAGTTGTGGCCGCGTCCTCAGGACGCGTACGCCGCCGTGAAATCACGCGACAAACGACTTGGCCTGTGCATCGACATCGGCCATACGCTGCGGACCGGAACCGACCCGGTGCAGGCCTGCCGCGAGTGCCGCGATCGCCTGTACGACATGCACGTGAAAGATCTCAAAGTGAAGACCGACAAGGACAGCCAGGTCGCCGTGGGACGCGGCGTCATCGATTTCCCCGCGCTGTTCAAGACGCTGATTGAGATTGGCTATCGAGGACAGGTGGGACTCGAGTACGAGATCAACGCCAAGGATCCACTGCCCGGAATGATCGAATCGATGGCATATATGCGCGGCGTGCTTGCCGCTTTGACTACGCAGACTCCCGGAGTATGACATGATGTCCCATCGCGCGCCGGCGGCGATTTGTTTCGCATTCGTACTCGTGTTGCTCTTTGCGGCTCCATCCGCCTCGACTGCGTGGGCCCAGGCGGTGAGCGCCACCTTGCTTGGAAGTGTCACCGACACGTCTGGCCTGGCCACGCCGGGCGTCACCGTCACGATCACTGAAGTGAACACCAGCATCAAGTTGAGCGCGACCACGAACGAGAACGGCAATTTCGTGTTCTCGAGTCTCAAGGACGGCACCTACCGCGTCGAGAGCGAGCTCACCGGCTTCAAGAAAGCCATTCGCGACGGGATCATCGTCCAGGTGAACACCACCGTTCGCGTCGACCTCAAGATGGAGGTCGGCACGCTGTCGGAGAGCATCACGGTGGTCGGAGAGTCACCGCTTCTTCAGACCGATCGAACGGATACGGGCCGCATCATCGAGAGCACGCTGCTGCAGGAAGTGCCGCTTGCCTTCAATCGCAACTTCCAGGGCGCGCTCATCACGGTACCCGGTGCCACGCGGCCGCATCGCGTGCACTCCGAATTCTTCAATTCACAGGACAGCCTCTCGACGGAGGTCAACGGACAGTCCCGCCTGGCAAACAACGTCCTGCTCGATGGCATCGACGACAACCACAAGACCGGCCTCTTGACCGTGCTGATTCCATCAGCCGACGCCATCGAAAGCGTGAGCGTGACGACGAGCAATTACGATGCGGAGTTCGGGCGAGCCGGTGGTGCGGTGACCGCCGTGACACTGAAGTCGGGCACGAATCAGCTGAAGGGCAGCGGGTTTCTGGGCGGCTACACCGATGCCACGATTGCCACCAACTTCTTCTCGCATACCAAGGCGCCAACCAAAGTCGTGGGCGAAGGCATCGCGCTCGGCGGACCGATACGCCGCAACAAGATCTTTTTCTTCGCCGACTACCAGCGCGCGCTCGACAACGCCGGACGCGTCCAGCGATCGATCATTCCGCCGCTTGAATTTCGCAATGGCAATTTCAGCCGCGCGTCGACGATCGTATACAACCCGTTTACAGGCAATGCAGACGGCACCGGTCGCGAGCCGTTTGCCGGCAATGTCATTCCCGACTCGATGATCAGTCCGATTGCCAAGCGGATTCTCGCCTTGATCCCTGCGCCGAATATTGCCGGCGCCGCGCTTGGGCAAATCAACTTCGAGCAGGCGTATCAGCGGAAGAAAACCACCGACGCGTTCGACATCAAACTCAATCAGCAAATCAACGATCGCAATGCGCTGTCAGGAAGATTCAGCTATCAGCGGCCGGACATCACCGACCCGGGCATCTACGGGATTTACGGCGGCGGCGGAAAAGACTTCAACGGGCATGGCACGAATCTCACGATCAGCACTGGTGCGACGTTCACCAGAACATGGAGCGCCACGTTGGTGCAGGAGATTCGCGGTGGCATGACGTATTACCACAACGAAGCGGTCACCGATGCCGTCGGCCTGAAGACGTCGGACGAGTTGGGCATCAGAGGCGTCAACATCAACGACTTCTCTGACGGGATTACGAGCATCTTCATCGGCGGCACCACTAATCCTGGGGCGCTCTTCAGCGCGCCAGTCATCGGCTTCGCCGCGAGCCTGCCTTGGGACCGCACGGAACGCACCGTGGAGGTCTCGACCGTCCTGACGAAGATCCTTGGCAACCACTCGATCAAGTGGGGCGGCAACATTCGCCACAACCGTGATTTTCTGTTGCAGGTGCAGGATCGACTCGGGCCGCGCGGCGGATTCGAGTTCAACGCGCAGCAGACCGCGATTCCGACGGACTCGCCGGCGGCCAATGGATTTGCCAACGCGTTTGCCAGCTTTCTCCTCGATGTGCCAAGCCGCGTCGGCCGCGACTTGACCGTGGTGGACCCGGGCACACGACACTGGGCGGTCTTCAGCTTCCTTCATGACAAGTGGCAGCTCACCCAGAAGACTACCGTCGATCTCGGCCTGCGTCATGAGTACTACACGCCGCTTATCGGACTGGCGGACAAGGGAGGCTTGGCCAACTACGATCCGGCGACGAACTCACTGCTCGTCGCCGGCTACGGCGACGTGCCCGCCAATCTCGGTGTCAAGAAGTACTTCAAGAACTTCGTGCCGCGAACGGGCATCTCGTATCGCGTGACCGAAACTTCCGTCGTTCGCGCGGGCTACGGAATCAGCACCATTCCGTTTCCCGACAACAGCTACGCGTTCAACTTTCCGGTGAAGCAGAACAACGATTTCACCGCGCCGAATACCTTTGCGTCGGCGCCGGTCCGAATGGCGGATGGATTTCCTGCGCCGATTCTTGCGGAGATTCCCGCAAACGGCATCATTCCCGCAAACACGACGCTGCTTCGCAGTCAGCGCTATTTCGCTGTGCCGTTGGACCTGCACGAAGGACGCCTCCAGTCGTGGAACGCGGCGTACCAGCGCCAACTGCCGCACGGCTTCACCGCCGAAGCGGC
>DASPWV010000214.1:0-3688 GCA_035637635.1 Vicinamibacterales bacterium
GCGCAGCGAATCACCGACGAGCGGCGGCGCGGCGACCAGTCCACGCCGTTTGTTGCGCACGGGACGCGCTTGAAAGCGGCGCCGGATCCGGCAGGAGGCCGTCCGCTATCAGCGATGACGCGCGGATGCCTTGCCGGAACCGCAGTGTGTTTCGTGTCCCACCAGGGCGAGGTGTTTCCGTGTGGCTACCTGCCTGTCAGTGCAGGCAGCGTCAGGCGGCAGCCGTTCAAGGAAGTTTGGGAGGGCGCCGAAGTGTTCGACAAGCTGCGCAATCTCGACCTTCTGGAGGGCAAGTGCGGAATCTGCCGCTATCACGGCATCTGCGCCGGTTGCCGCGCACGTGCTTATGCGACGACGGGCAACTACATGTCCGAAGAGCCGTATTGCAACTACGTGCCGCCGGCCGAGGCTCGCGAGCTGGCCGTCTGATCATGCAGCGCACAGGCATTCGAAAAACGAGCGCTAACCGCGAAAAGGAGTCAGACGCCTTTTTCGAGCTGTTGGCGTTCGACCCAGCCTCCTCGTGAAAAGCGAGTGATCTCTCCGAGCAGGCCGGCAAAGGTGACGGCCCATGCCGCCAGCGCGATCCACACACCGACAGCGGGAATGCGCATCAGGATAGGCACGTCAAGCGCCTGCGCGAGGCGGAACGTGCAGACGGTGTACATACCGAGTGGAAAGACGGCACCCCAATACAGCGGATCGTAGCGCAACGGGAAGCGACGCACGATGTGCCGCCAAACACCCAGAATCAGCAGCATGGGGATCCACCACGTCGCCGTCGCCCAGAACAGCAGCGTGAGGCCCTTGATGAACGGGAGCAACTCGGTCAGCAGTGGAGATGCGGACGCCGCGAGAACGAGCGCGCTGCCCGCCAGCGTTGAAATGGCGACCGCGCCCATATTGATCCAGTACGGCGGCGCCAGATCGCCTGGGCTCAAAACGAAAAAGGTGTACCGGTAGAAGATGAGCGAGATGATCCAGATATAAAGCATCCCCGCGCCAAGCCAGATGACCAGACTGAAGAACAACACGGTGGCCGCGGCCGCGCCGAAGCCTGGCGCCAGTTGAGCGCCCAGCACCACAATCGATTGCGGTGCAACGACCGAGACCAGCCATCCTCCATTGATTCCGGCGTCGAGCGCCGGCTTTTCGGCCTTGACCGTGAGCAGTGTGAAAATCGTGTACGTCAGAACCACCCAAAGCGCAATCGCGAGCGCCCACAGGGCCACTCCCCACTTCCATGCGTGGCTGATGAGAACCGCTTGTGTTCCCAGGACGGACGCTGCCGCGACCATCGTAAAAAAACCAACGGCCCGGCCGTGATGTTGAAGGTCAGCGAGCACTTGTCCCGGATAGCGGGAGATGCGCACGGCGAGGAGCAACACGAGCGCTGTCGCACACACCACATTCGTGCCGAACAGCCCGCGGGCGAGGAGCGGCAGCGCGAGAAGCTCGCAGGCAATGGAGACGATTCCCGTCGCCATCACCATCGCAAAGTATGCCGGGTGCAGATCGCGAATCGCCTCGCCGGCGCGGCTCACGATCGAGTGCGCTCCATTCGCGCGAGATAGCGAAGCAGCCCGAGATTCAGAAGCAGACAGAGAACACTTGCCGCCGCCGCCGGCCAGATGACCGAATCATCACCGCCGAGAAAAGCATTCATGCTCGCCGTGAGCAGCCACAGCTGCAGCACCACGATGATCACGACAAACGCGACCATGCCATAGACGATTGTTGCGCGTTGCTCGCGAGTAAACGGGCGCCGCAGTGCCACTCAGCTCGTCCTCCACTCGACGTCCGTTGCGAACACGTCGTCGCCGCGAACGTCGAGCGCGATTCGGGGCAACGGTCGGCGGGGAGGGCCGGCCAGCGGACGCCCGGTCCGCAGATCGAAGACGCCCTCGTGGCAGGGGCAGTGCAGCGTGCCGTCCTCAATGCGAGGGATGACGGCGCACGACAGATGCGTGCATTTCTGGCGGTACGCGACGAGCTCTCCGTCGGGTAGCCGAGCGACGATACACGCATCGTGTTCGCCGGGGTAAGCGAACAGCTGCGCCTCTCCCGGCGGCAGCTCGGCAACACTCGCGATGCGCCTTGTCTCGGGTCGTCCACGTCGCCGGCGCCACCAGTTCTGCACCGCAAGCCACAGCTGTCCAGTGGTAAAGGCACCACTCGTCAGCACCAGAAACTTCATGAAATCGCGGCGTTCGACGTACTGGTCCTGCAGCGCGTCGATTGGAAAATCTCGACGCCACGGCGGCTGCATCTCCATCGGTTTGCCGTCAGGCGCGATGGTGACCTGCTCACGATTGGGAGGTCTGGCGTAGAGATTCACCGGGGCGGTGCCGGTAAGGCCCTCGCGGCCTGGCGTGTTGATCTGCGGATCGATTGCAGATCGTGGATCCTGTGCCATCTCAGACTTCGATATCCGCATAGGGATCCCACTCAGCGGCCACTGTCTTGAGCCGAATCTCCCGCGGCGGGGGCTCTTCATTCATCGCAGCGGTGACGTCCACAAACGGAACCGCGCTTGCGAGCCGTCGCGGAACCATCGTGAAAACGCGCGTGGTGATCGTCTGCGCGCCGAACTGGAAGCGATTCGCAGGTGCCGACTGCGGCCGCAGCTGATCGATCTGCTCCCGAGTACCGAAGAACAGGGCCTGGCTTGGACAGACCGTTGCGCACATCGGACGTTTGCCGATGCTCGTCCGGTCGTAACACATGTCGCACTTCATCATGATCTGCCGCTCGAGGTACACCTCGGGGACGCCAAAAGGACATGCCAGCACACAGTTGCCGCACGCGATGCACCGCGGCTGCAGCGCCGATTGCACCACACCATCAGCGGATCGCTTGATCGCGTCAGCAGGGCAGACTTCGGCGCACGTCGGCTGCTCGCAGTGCATGCAGACCACCGGCACGGTCTGCTGGCTCTGTCCACGATCGACATACTCGAGGTGAATCATGGCGTCACCTCGATGGGTGTCGCACTCCGTGCAGGCGTGCACACAGGCCTGGCAGCCGATGCACCGGCTGGGATCGATGAAGAAATGCAGGTAATCGGGCTTCGCCATCGCGCGTTATTGCTGCGGCTCGAGCACTGCGGCGTACACCGGCGGTCCGTCCGCCTTGCGAACGCGGCAGCCGCACACTTTATATTGCGGGATCTTGCTGATCGGATCCTGTGCAGCGATCGTGAGCTGATTAACGCTCTTGGCACCGGGCCAATGGTAGGGAATGAAGATTGTGTCTGGACGAATGGTGGTCACCACCATCGCCCTGAGTGTGATCGCGCCGCGCCGCGTTTCAGCGGTGGTCCAGTCGCCGTCCGCAATCGCGAGCTTTTCCGCCAGCTTCGGATGGATCTCCACGCGTGGCTCGGGATACTGCTTCACGAGCGGCCCGATGCGCCTCGTCTGCGTGCCTGAGAGGAACTGGCTGACTACGCGTCCAGTCGTCAGAAAGATGGGATAGTCCTCGCTAATGTCGTCGACCGGTGGACGGTACTCCGCGACGTTGAAGCGCGCGCGGCCGTCAGGAAAGTAAAACCGTCCCTTTCCGCGCGCCACGGGGTTGTAGCTGTCGGGTTCGAAGAGGCGCGGTGTTCCGGGGTGATTCGCCGTCGGCCGACCGGTTTCAGGATCTTCGCTGTAGCACGGCCAGAAGACGCCAAGCTGCTCCTCCA
>DASPWV010000215.1:0-7593 GCA_035637635.1 Vicinamibacterales bacterium
GATTGGAATCGTCTACCGCGGTCGAGAACGTTTTCACGTTCATCAACGTGTAGGCGAGTCGATATGACAGGCGATCGGCGGCACGCCGCTCGAACCGCACCTGCATCTGGTGCGCGTTGATTCGATTGCCGAAGTCGTTCACGTTGAAAATGGTGCCGCTCGGATCGATCGGATAGGTCCGATCAGCGCGAATCGCATTGGGGTTCCACGTGCGTGGATAGTGAAGGCCGAGCGAGTAGATGTAGTCGCCGGAGATCGACATCATCGGCGAAAGCTGCCGCTGCATCCCGATGCTGTACTGCGTCGTGGAGGGGTTGAGCGCTCCGGGATTGGGCAGATCCACCGACGTGCTGCCTTGCCGGCTCAGAATCGCCAGCGGCGGGATGTTGGGAAAGAACGAATTCGGAATGCGCGTGACGCGCACATCGTTCGCGTACTTCTGCACGAACACATCCGGATAATTCTGGACGACGTTGCCCGTGTCGTTGGTCCAGATGACGTCGTAGAAGACGCCGGCCCCGGCGCGGACCACCATCTTGCCGTCGTGACGCGGATCCCAGGCCAATCCCACCCGCGGGGCCCAGTTGTTCGTGTCGTCCGGGTATGCCTGGAAGTTGATGCGCTGAAGGTCTCCGATGACGAACCGCTGCCAGAACTGCTCGACGGGTACCTCCGGCAGATCCTGACCATCGAGATCGCCGCGCAGGAACTGCACGTCGTATCTGAGGCCGAGCGCAAGCGTGAGGCTCGGGTTCACCCGCCACTGGTCTTCGACGAACCCAGCGTAAAGATCGAGATCGCGGTGCAGGGCCTCCTCCCCGACGCTGACGGTGAACACTTCCGGAAACGTCGACGGATCGTTCGGGTTGAAGGTGACGGCGCGCAGAAACGTGTACGCCCCGTTGAAGGAGATGTTGATCGTACGCGGGCCGCGGCTCCGGTTGATCTCGAAGCCAGCCTTCAGGTCGTGGTCACCCCATTTGTCATCGATGTGGTACGAGAGCGTGTCCATCAGAATCAGGTTGTCCTGCTGACGGCCCTGCGGGTAGTTCGTAGCCTGACCGAAGCGAATGCCCGGCATGCTGACGCTCGGTCCCGGAGGACCGGAATTGATGCGGTCGCGGAAAACGCGGCTGCCCGCAAACCGCAACTGGTTGCTCATATTGCGGGACAACACAGACGTCAACGCTGGATTGATGAAGAAGCTGTAGCCATCTTCGTCGAATCCGGCATCGCCGGCCACGCTGCCACCGAGATTCTGCGCGAGACGCATGAACTTCTCGTACAAGCCGTTCACGGATAGGTAGTGATTGGACGTGAGGCTCGTGGTGAGCTTCGAGAACAGGTTGCTCGCGCGAAACGCCCGCGGAAGCTCGGATCGCGGATCGAGCATCATCGGCCGCGCAAAGTCCGGCACTCTCACTGTCACGACGTCGTCATTGGTGCGGCGCTCGAACGTCGAGAAAAAGTGCATGCGATCGCGGCGAATCGGACCGCCGAACGTGCCGCCCCACTGTTGCGTGCGAAATGGTACTTTGCCGGTTGCCAGAACGTTCGGCTTGTCGAAACTGTCGTCGCGCAGGAAGTAAAACGCGCGTCCGCGGAAGGCATTCGTGCCGGACTTCGTGAGCACGTTGATCACGCCCGAACCGGATCGTCCGAATTCCGCCGAATACTGATTGGCGAGCACCTGGAACTCCTGGATGCTCTCCTGGGAGAAGCTGTGTCGGACGGCATCCGACTGCGTCGTCCCGCCGCGAGTCACGTCGTCGTTGATGTCGACGCCTTCGAGCCAGGTGGATTTGTAGCGTTCGTCGAATCCGCCAAACGAGATCGAATCGGTGTTGCTGTTGGCAGACGTCGTGTCGACGCCGACTCCCGGTGCGAGAAGAGCCAGATCCGTGAAGTTTCGGGTCTTCAGCGGCAGCGAATCCACCTCCTGCGGCAGCACGTTGGTTTCAATCGATTTCTGCGTCGTCTCCACGAGTGGCGTCTGGCCGCTGATCGTCAGCGTTTCCTGCAGCGCCGCCAACGGGAGGCGCATATCGATGGGGATCTCCGATCCCATCGCGAGCTCCACGTTGCGCCGTTCCTGCGTCGCAAAGCCGGTGAGTTCGGCCTTGACGGTGTACGGTCCGGGTGGCAGATTGCCAATGCGGTACGAGCCTCGCTCGTTCGAGACGCTCGTGCGCACCAGGCCGGTTGCAGTATTGGTGATGGTGACCGTCACGCCTGGCAGGACGCCGCCTTGATCGTCAGTAATGGTTCCCTGTATCGCAGAATAGGTGGATTGCGCTCGGGTGTCCGTCGCAGCGAACACAAGGGCGAGCAATAGCAGCGAGCGCCAGACGGTAGGACGCGTGTTCACACAAGGCATGGTTTTCTCCTGAACCGACTAGATCTTCGAAACGGCCCTTCGGTCCTTAGAAACCTTCGGGCCTTCGACGACGCATGCGCCGACGATGTCTGCGACGTGGGCATCATACGTGGCGCCGCCTGTGGCCGCAATTGTTTGCGGAAAGCAGGTAAACTTTGCACGCGGTGTGAGGTGAGACCCATGACGAAAAACAGCCGCCGTTTGGGGTTTGTGATCACGGCCGCGTTCGTGATCGTCACGCTTCAGTTGACCACTGCGGAGCAGCAGACGGCGCGCGCCACCGGCCGTGCGCTTGCCATCGAGGATTACTACCGCATTCAGACGGTCGCGAGTCCTGCGATTTCGCCCGACGGCCGCTGGGTCGTCTTCACGGTGGCCACGCGCATCGAAGAAGACAACAGCACGCGGACGGAAGTGCACCTCGCCCCGTCCGATGCGTCGGCGAAGCCTCGCCGCATCACGCATTACGGCAAAGACGTCGCAAGTCCATCGTGGACCGACGATAGTCGTTTGCGGTACTCAGCCGATCGCCAGCAGTGGACCGTGGATCCGTCGAACGCGGCTTCGGTGCCCGTGCGTGCGGCAGCAACGCCGGCCGGTGCGGTCGTGAGCGCAGACGGCAAGTGGATCGCGTTTGCCAAGGACAAGCCGCAGCCGAAGAAGGAGACGACTTACGCCAGCGATTTCGAGCGGCGGCATGAAGAGCGCTTCAAAGGCGTGACGTTCGACTGGAAGGACTTTCAGCGCGACGGCCAGCCGTTTCCCGCGCCAAATCTGCACGCGCGGCCGGCCGCTCAACTGGTGATTCAGCCGGCGGGCGGCGGAGATTCAACGGTGCTGGTGGATGCGGATCTGCGACCCAGCGACATCGCATGGCATCCCAACGGAGCGCTGCTCGCCTACGTGGCCGATCCCGACTGGCGAGACGAACTGAAATACGAGCGACCGGATATCTGGACCGTGACGACCGACGGCACAATCACGCGGCTCACCGATGACGGGTATGTCTACAGCGACGTCGCGTTTTCGCCTGATGGCCGATTCATCTCGTACGTGCGCACGTTCGGCACCGGGATGATCATTCAGCAGAAGCTCAGTCACGGCGGATCGCGCGATCTCTTCATCAAGCCGGTCGCGGGCGGCGACGCGATGAATCTCACGGCGAACTGGGATCTCGAGCCGGGCGACACGCGGTGGTCACCCGACAGCCGCTTCATCTATTTCAGTGCAGCTATTGGCGGTGAATCTCACCTGTTCCGCGTGGCCGCGTCTGTCCCCTCCGCGGCGGGCGCCTCCGTCGAGCAGGTGACGAAGGGAGCGCGCCGCCTGAACAACCTCACCATCGATCGCGTGTTCAAGACAATCGCATACACCGTCGGCCTTCACGAATCGCCGCCCGAAGTGTACGCGGCAAACATCGATGGCACGAGCGAGCGCCGCTTGAGCGACGTCCACAGCCGCATCGTGTCGGAGATTGCGTTCAGCAAAGCAGAACGTCTGCGCTGGCCAAGCTACGACGGCACTCAGATCGAAGGCTGGCTGATGTTTCCATACGGGTACGACGCGAGCAAAGGGCCTTATCCGATGATCGTGACGAGTCACGGCGGCCCACACGCCGCGACCGGCTACAGCTTCGATTTCAAGGATCAGTTCTTTGCGGCGAATGGCTACTTCGTCTTCGATACGAATTTCCGCAGCTCCACCGGGTACGGCGATGCGTTCAAATGGGCAACGTGGGGCGAATGGGGCAAGAAGGACGGCGAGGATGTGATGTCCGGCGTCGATTACGTGCTGAAACGCTATCCGATTGATCCGAAACGCGTCGGACACACGGGTCACTCGTACGGCGGGTTCATGACCAACTGGTTGATCACGCAGTATCCGGACAGGTTCGCCGCGGCGATCACGGGCGCCGGTATTACGAACTGGACCAGCGACTACGGGAATGCGGACATCTACCGTACGAAAGAGACGGAGTTCTTCGGGACCCCGTGGGACAAGGCGGCGCGAGATCGGATGATCAACCAGTCGCCGCTGACGTTTGCCGGCAACGTGAAAACGCCGACGTTGTTCATCCATGGGGAAGTCGATCAGCGCGTGCCGTACGAGGAAGGCGAGCAGATGTACTTCGCGCTCAAGCGACGCGGCATCCCCGCGAAGATGATTCAGTACGCGGGGCAGCCGCACGGCATTGCGGGTCACTGGAACAACGTGCACCGGATGCTGAATGAGTTGAAGTGGTGGGAGACGTACCTGAAGCCGCGCGCGACCACGACATCGGCGCAGCCGTGATGGTGACGACGGTGTCGTTCGCGGGACTGAAGTCCCGCGCTACAGACCTGATGCAGAGGCGCGGCTGGCGCGGCTCGTGTAGCGCGGAACTTTAGTTCCGCAAAAGCGGCCGCGCGATCAGCGATAGAGTCCCGCCCCTACGATGACGGGCGTCCACCGGGGAATCGCAGGCCGCCGCCGAACGGGTTGACGCCGACCTTATACCGCGCGGCGACCTTCATCTCTTTCAAATCGACGACCGCGACATCGCCTTCGCCCGAATTCATGACGTAAAGCTTCGAGCCATCCGGCGAGAACACGGGGAAGCCGGGTCCGCGTCCGAGCTTCACCGTTGCCGCGACTTCTTTCTTCGCGGCATCGATGATTGCCACATCCTGCGATCCCGAATGCGTCGAGGCGGCCCAGCGCCCGTCTGCTGAAACGGCCATGCGGCCTGCGCCCTGTCCGAGACCTTTGAGCACCTTCACCACTTCGTCTTTCGCGCTGTCGATGACGTGAACCGCGCCGTCGCCGTCGTTGTGAATCCACACTTCGCCGTTTGGCGCAAAGCCGACCCCGACGGGGCCGCCTTCCACCGGGATGATCTTCGCGATCTTGTCCGTCTTCGTGTCGATGACGAGAACGCGATTGTCCTCACGCATCGGGTAATAGAGCTTGTCCGTCTTCGGCTGAATCGCGAGGAAGTGGCCGCCGCGCAGCACGACGTCGATCTTTTTGAGGACCTTGTTTGCTTTCGTGTCGTAGACCACAATGCCGGGAATGTCGGCGTTTTCAAGACCGACGTACAGCTTGCTCCCATCCGTCGTCAGAGCGATCCCGTGCGGCGACGACGAGCCATTGGGCCTCGACGAGCGGAAGAACGCCGATTCGATTTTGCCTTTCTCCTTGAAGGTGGACGCGTCGAGAATCACGACGTGCGGTCCGTTTGGAACCGCCGCGTAGAACGTCTTGCCATCGGGCGACGCGATGCCTTCGTGCGGCTGATCGACCGCCGTGAACTTGTTGAGGATCTTGCCCGACGCCGGATCCAGCTCGTAGGCGGTGTGGTCGCTGTGGCTCAGCGCGACGATCGTGTGCGTCTGCGCCGTGCCGGCAGCGGCGACAGCGAGCACGAGACAAGCCGTGAAGAAAGTTGCGCGCATGATTGGGTCGGCCTGGTAGGTCTCCTGTAATTCGCGCCATCATAGGCCCTGCGTCATTCGGTGGCAAGCGCGAGCATCGGATCGATTTGTGTGACTCGCCGTGCGGGCAGGAAGCTCGCCACCAGGCTGGCGGTCGCCAGCGTGGCGACGACAACCGCAAACACCACGGCGTCACGCGGATTCACGTGGTACAGAACCGGCTGCAGGCCGCCTGACGCCACGAGCGCGAGCGAGAGACCGAGCACGAGCCCAATCGCGAGCTGGACGACGCTCTTTCGCATCACCAGCATGATCAACTCGCGGCGTTCTGCGCCGAGCGCCGAGCGAACGCCCATTTCTCGCGTGCGCTGCGTGACGGAAAACGACATCACCCCGTAGAGCCCGGCGGCGGCGAGCAGCAGCGCGCAGATGCCAAAGGCCATGAAGAACGTGCCGAAAATCGTGTAGAACCATGTCTGCCGGCCAATCACTTCGCGCATCGGGCTGATCTCGTAGATCGCGAGATCCGGATCGAGCGACGCGACGGCGGCGCGGACGGCCGGAGTAATTGACGCCGGATCGCCGCGCGTTCTGAGCGCGATGCGCACGCCGTTGGCAACGTCGCTCTGCGGAATGGGAATGTAGTAGCCGATCGGGCTCGCGTTGTTGTTCCCGATCCCCTCCATGATGAGATCCGGCACGAGTCCGACGATCGTCAGCCATGGCTCCTCGCCCTTCGGGCGAATGCGGCGGAACTGGTGGCCAATCGGGTTCATGTCGGGATAGTGTGCGCGCGCGAACGACTCGTTGACGATCGCGACCGGCTGGCTCGTCGCGTTGTCGCCCATCGTGAACTCGCGGCCGCTGAGCACCCGGGCCTGAAATGTCTCGAAGTAGCCGGCCGTGACGATTCCCTCCCGCGCGAGAGGGTAGTCGCTGGTTTGCGTGTACGCTTTCCCTTCGATCTGCACCGGAATGACGCCGTTGCCGGCCGCAGGCAAGCCGTCGGACAGCGTCGCAGCTTCGACGCCAGGCACCGTCTGTAGACGCGGCAGCAGTTGTTCGAAGAACCGGATGCTGGCGGGTGAATCCGGGTAGCCCGCGCGCGGCAGATCGACGCGCGCCGTCAAAACGGTGTCGACGGCAAATGGCATTGGCAGGTTCTTCAGCTGCACGACGCTCTTGATCATGAGCCCCGCGGCGATGAGGAGCGCGCACGACACGGCAAGCTCCGCGATGACGAGGCCGCTGCTGAAGCGCCCGAGCCGGGCGCTCGTGGCCGATCGGCTGTCGTCCCTCAATGCATTGGCCGCGTCGACGCGCGCTGAGTGCAGCGCCGGAAGAGTGCCTGCCGCAAGGCTCGCGAGAACGATCAACGAAAACACGAAGAGCATCACACGGTAATCGAGCTCGAACGTGATCCAGAACGGCGGCGGGGTGACGGCGAGGCTCGACGTGAACCACTGCATGCCGAAGACGCTGAGCAGAATGCCGACGCCTCCGCCGATCAGGGCGAGCACGAGAACTTCGATCAGGTGTTGTCTGACGACTCGCAACCGCGCCGCGCCGAGCGCGATCCGGACGGCGACTTCTCTTCGTCGAAGCGAGGCACGCGCGACGAGCAGGTTCGACACGTTGACGCACGCAATGAGCAGTACGCCGATGCCGGCGCCGAGCATGGTGTAAAGCAGGCCGGCAATTTCCGGTCCGAGAATCATCTGTGTGTACAGCATCACGTCGGCGCCCGTGCCGCGGTTTGTTTCAGGGAACTCCGTCGCGAGATCGGCGGCGATTGTGGAGACT
>DASPWV010000216.1:0-4262 GCA_035637635.1 Vicinamibacterales bacterium
GTACGTGGGGCTCACAGTCGTGATCGCATCGCTGAAGTTGATGCCGGCTTTCAGGAAGCTGAGACGATCCCAGAATTCGAATCCGTCGACGGTGAAGTCCTGCCAGCGAAGGCCCAGGTGCGGCACCCACGTCTTGTCGAAGAGTCCTTGATAGGCGAGATTGTGAATCGTGATGACGAAAGGCACGTGCGTCGTAAAGTACCGCGGGGTTTCGGCGACGCGGCTGTGCGCGTACACAGGCGTCAGACCCGTTTGCCAGTCGTGAATATGGATGACGGAAGGCGCTTCGATCTGTGTCGACGCCCACTCGAGCGCGGCGATCGAGAGGAACGCAAAGCGAACGGGGTTGTCCGGATAATCGAAGTTGTTCTCGAAATACAGGCCCGCTCGATCGTAGAGCGGCGGACAATCGACGAGCAGGGCGGTGATGTTCTCCGCGAACGGCTGCGCCAGGAGCGTCGCGTCGTACCAGTTCCCCCCGACGAACGCGCGAACGCGGCCTCGGGGTTCGCCGCCGCTGGCGCCGCGGTACCGCGGCGTTACGAGCGTCACCGACTGGCCCAACCGTCCAAGCGTCTTGCTCAAAGAGGTGACGACATCCGCCAAGCCGCCGGTCTTGGAGAACGGCACCGCTTCCGACGCGACCATCAGGACCTGCATGTTTGCAGGGTACTGAAAATGGTGGCGGTTCCTCCATGGAAGTTCCCTCGCGTGCGTTCCGTCGACGCCGTTCACGCGGGTTCCTTCGACGTTGTGCCCTCACGGCGCCGTCTTCACGTTCTTGCACGGTGGCTCTGCGACGAAATCGTCGTGAAACGACCGATGTCAACTCGCGTGAAGGAATGTCCTGGTGAACCCCGTGAACACCGTGCGTCTTGCGACTCTCGTGAAGAAACGCGCGTACGTCGGGTGTCTGCCCGTCGCGGCGGTGTCGACCGGCAGAGTACAATCTCAACTGTGCTGAATCGCACGCGCACGGGAACTCGAGCCGGCCCGCGGGACATCGCGGAGCTTCGCGCGCTGGCCGAGCGACAGCCGGAGCTGTCCGCCGCCGTAATGCTGCAGATCGCGCTGGTCGATGCGGTGCGGCGCGTGCAGATGCGCGTCGCGACGCCGTCGATTCAGTCGACCGCCGAACAGATCGCGTCGCGGCTCGCAAGCGGTCATCCGCTGCTTGATTTCGAACACCTGCCAATCGACTGGACCGAGGCGCGACTACTCTTCCGCCAGGTGACCGATATCCTTCGCCGCCATGATGCGTTGGACGATAGCGCGAACCAACGTCTGCAGGAGATCGGCCGCTCAGCGAGCCTTCCCGAGCTGGCGCGGCGCTGGTACGACAAGGGGCATACCGACAGCGGCATCGAGATGATGGAGGAAGTGCTCGTGTGGTCGCTGCGGCCGTTTCTCTGCCGTGCAGCAGAGGTATTGCAGCAGCGGGCCGCGTTTGGGGCGCGCGGCGATGCCGCGCGGCAAGGACCTGCGTTTGGTGCGTGGAAGCGCGGCGTTTGCCCCATCTGCGGCGGCGAGCCGGACTTTGCGTGTATCACCAGCAACGGCGAGCGACAGTTGATCTGCCCGCGGTGTCAGACGCGCTGGCCGTCGGAACCCTTTGCGTGTCCGTTTTGCGGCGAGTCGGAAAAAGAGCGCATCACAAGCTTCGCGACGCCCGACGGAACGTATCGCGTCACGGCCTGTCAATCATGTCGCCGCTACTTGAAGACACATGACGCGCGGCACGCTGAACGCGGCGCAATGCCGAACGTGGACCTCATCGCCACCTTGCCGCTCGACGCCGTCGTGATGCAGAGGGGTTTTACGAACGGTTGACCGACGGCGCGGAACTCCAACCGCAAAAAACAAACGGGCCACCGAGACTCAGAGACACAGAGAAGAATTTTTTTGCGATACCCAAAAAGAGTCTCTGTGACTCTGTGCCTCGGTGGCCCGTACGTTCGTGGTCGGTGACTAATTCTTGTCGGACTCGTTCTGCTGCTGCGACGGCTGCGCAATTCCAAACAGCTTCGACGTGTGCGCGTTGAGCCAGTTGAACAGGTGACGCGTTTCCCAGAAACGGCCCTGATTCGAACGGGCGCCGAGAACAACTACCGCGACTTGCTGGCCGTTCTGCGGCAGGCGCAGCAGCGTGGCGAGACAGTACCCGGCGCGGCCAATGAAGCCGGTCTTGCCGCCAAGAACATCGACATCCCCTTCGCGCACCAGATGATTGGTGCTCCTCACATTGATCGTGTGCGAGCCCGCGTACACGGTGTGCGTGGCCTTCCGCATGACGCTGCCGACACGTTCGTCGCCCGCCGCAAACGCGATGAGGCGAGCCATGTCGTACGCCGAAGAGACGTTGGTGGCCAGCAGCCCTGACGGATCGGCGTAATGTGTCTTCTCCAGACCGAGCTCCAAGGCCTTCTGATTCATCTGATCGACGAAACCCGAAGAACCGTACGGGGAGATACGAGCGAGCGCGCGCGCCGCAGCGTTGTCCGATCCGATCAACAGCAGATTCAAGAGATCGTCGGCGGTAACCTGGTAACCGGCGCGAAGATACGTCGTCGATGCGTTGTAAACGTCGGCGCGCTGGATGGTGGTCGGCGTGGTGAGCGGCAAGCCGCTCTCGAGCGTGACAATCGCGGTCATCACTTTGGTGATGCTCGCAATCGACCGCTCTTCCTGCGCGTTCGACTCCCAGAGGACCTGATTTGTTTCCGGGTTGTAAATGATGGCGGCTTCGGCGCGAACATCAGGCACTTCTTCGCCGGACGCGTCGATCTTGTAGCGCGGCGTGGTAACGTCGCGCATCTCTTTCGCACGAGCGGCGGCACGTGCCTGCGCCAGACGAGCCGCGCGCGATTTCGCGCCCGACGCGTAGCGCCGAGTCTTGATCGTGGTGGACGGTTTCTTTGTGGTTTTTGCCGCAGTGCTGATCGCGGGCCGGGTGGAGCGGCGGGCCGCCGCGGCACTTGCTGGCTGCGCCGCTGCGCCGATGGCCAGCGCGACTGTAAGAGCCGTGACTAGCCGAACGATTCTCTGAAAGGCTGGGGGATAGCTCATTTACTGCCTCGACAGACACGGAGAACCTGGAAAGAACCCTCGCGATTAGTTAACCAGGTCATCGGCATTTTACCATGTTCCCTTCAGAGTGCAAGGCTATCTTCTAGCGAAAGTTGACTTTAGGGCTTTGTCCCAAATGCGGGAGCACGCAGTGGACGACTTGCCAGCCGAGGAATACCGAGCCCTGCGAGCCACCATTGCCGGTCGCGGTGGCTTACGCCTCGCGCTGAGCCTGGGCGGATTGTCCGCCTGGGCGTTGACGCTGGTCGCAATCCTCGCATGGCTACCCAACCCCATTGCAGGGAGCATTCCACTCGTGCTTCTGCTCGCGACCTTCGAGGTGAACCGGATGCTGCACCTCGGCATCGAGCGAATCGGCCGCTTTTTGCAGGTGTTTTACGAGGATCAGGCGGCAGAGCCGGCGGCGCTGCCCGGTTGGGAGCGAACCGCCATGAGCTTCGGACCCGCGCGGCCTGGGGCGGGAGGGCACCCGCTCCTGCTGGCGGTCTTCATTATTGCCACGCTCGTCAATTTCCTCGCGGTCGTCCTCCCCGGCCCCCTTCCGCTGGAGCTGGGCGCGATGGCTGTGCCGCACGTCGCGTTCCTCATCTGGATCGCCTACGCAGACCGCGCCATGGCACACCAACGGGCCCGCGACCTCGCCCGGTTCGAGGAGCTGAAGCAGCAGAAACGCTAGGTCGCCCTACTGTTGCGCAAGGGCAATGGCCAAAAGGAGCGCGCGCTGGCTGCCCTGCCAGGAATCCGTCGTGTCGAACATCTCAGTCAGCGCGTGCGCGCCACTGCCCGTCCGCCGCCATCGATCGTGATCGCCGGAAGGCCCATGCTCATCGGGATATTCGAATCCGTTGACCCCTCATCCAGGGATACCGGCAGGCCGAGAGCTTTCGTCACGGATATTGCCGTGACGACGATGGGGTCCTCCGCTTTCGTGCGTCCGGCCGGACGATTGCCGACAAGTGTCTTTTCAACCGTCACCTGACGCGTTCCCCATCGCGCATTCTCATCCGCCACCGCATCGTCGACGGCCTTGTGGAACTTCGCATCGAGCGATTGGAGCGGCGCGGGATCCGCCGACCGCATATCCATTTCCATCCAGGCTTCGTACGGGATCGCGTTGACGGACGTGCCACCTCCAATGCGTCCGACGTTGAAGGTGGTTTTCGGTTCGCGCGGCA
>DASPWV010000217.1:0-2998 GCA_035637635.1 Vicinamibacterales bacterium
TCTTGAGCTCCTCGTACACGGTGCCGCGAGTCGACGTTCGCTTCGGTGGCATCGTCACTGCGTCGTCAGCGCCGCCGTATACGGTCACCACAGGTTTCGACGCGAACGGCGATCGGCGTACGAACGAGCGTCCGATCGGCCCCGACGGCAAGATGATTCCGCCGAACTCGGAACGCGGCGACGATTACTTCAATATCGATCTGCGGATCAGCAAGCTGTTCAGGATGGGCCCCACGCGCCGCCTGGAGCTGCTCTGGGAGATGTTCAATCTGACGAACGCGAAGAATTACGGCGGCTACATTGGCAACCAGCGTTCGCCCGACTTCGGAAAGCCGACATACGCGCTGCCGCCCTTCCAGGGACAACTGGGCGTGCGATTCGATTTTTGACTCCTGAGGGTCACAGCACGGGTATTGCATTACGCTCGGCGCTCAGAGATGTCTACCCCCGGCAGAGCTGGCCAGAAAACTAGATCGCACCGAACCCGCGGGCGCTCTCTGGTCGCTTTGCGGCGAACCTTCCTTACCAGGCTGCTGAAACGCCAGCCGCAACCTCTCAGGAGAATCGTTGTGAGATTTCGACCTGTGTTTGTGGGCACCATGGCGCTGCTCGCGCCACTCGTTTCCGTCAATATGCGTGTGGCTGCCCAAGCGGCGCCGCGATGGGTCACGATTTGTAGCGTGATTGGCGCCGACGAGACGGCAGTCTCCTCCTGCACCGGCCCAACAGTTCCCGTCGGACGCGGCTTCACATGGAAGCTGCCGTTCGACACGCAGAACAATGAATTCTTGTACTTCGGCGGCTTGCAGCAATCCACGACGTTCTATTCGCACTCGCTGTATGGGTATAGTGCGCGCACACACGCCTTTACGCTGCGAGTTCAGCAGACGGTTCCTGTCGGTCAGGGCGGTGGCTACGACGGTTGTCTCGACGCGAGTTACAACCCGATCGTGGGTCATGGGCTCGGGTTCCAGTGGTTCGACCCTGTACGGCGGCAATGGGTCACGCAGGGTAATTTGGGGTGCAACTACAATGCGGGGTTCACGTCCCGTTACGATGCCGTCGCGCACCAGATGTTGCCGCTGCTGCCGACGTGGATGCTCTCCCCGCAGTGCGACGGCACGTTCGACTGCGGCAGCGTCGCATTTGATTCCGGCGGTGAGTACGTGCCGGGTTACGGGAGGGCTATCCTCTGCTGTGGCGACGGGAGCTTTTCAACTCGGGTGATCGAGTTCGACCCGGTGACGCAGATGTACACCAATGTGAGTCAGCAACTCGTCGGCGCCGACGGCGTCTCCTGCGACGTGAACATCGCGTGGCCCGGCTCGGTCTCTCCGCACTGTCCCGTGGTGTTCAAAGGTGCCGACCTCTTTGGCGACGGTTCAATCCTTTGGGTTTTCGGTGGCGGAACTTCAACGCTGGCGTCGAACGACATTTACCAATACGAACCGGCGGCGAGACGATTCACAAAAATCGCCCCTGTCGGCGGCATCAAGCCCCCACCGGTTCACACCATGTTCCCCCTGGCGTTTCTGGATAGCAGGCGGCATCGGCTGGTCTTCTACGCCGGCACGAACACGCTGTGGCAGTACAACTTCGCGGCGAACCTGTGGAGCCCGCTGATCGCGACAGGGAACGGCCCGCTCTTTGACGACGTGTTGATGTTACACGGTGACGGTAATGGCTGCGGCTACGATTCTGGAGTCGACATAGCAGTCTGCGTGGGGTATCGCAGCCAGAGCGTGAGTCCGTTCGTCTTTGAACTTCGACTCGCCGGTGCGTAGATGCCGCTACTGACCGATCTGGTTGCCTTCTGACAATGGGAGAAATCGTCCGGCCAACGCAACGACGCTCACGGTTCACATCACTTGACCGACAACAACACGGTCACGTCCAACCCACCGTGCGTAGTGGCGCGGCTTTAGCCGCGCCGAAGGCGGGCCTGAAGGCCCGCCACTACAGCGCCGCCATTCAACGGGCCGCAATTCAGCTCTGGGTTAGGAGAGACGTTATGAAATTTCGAGTCCTGTTTCTCGCCGCCGTCGCGCTGCTCGCGACGCAGTCGGTGAGCACGCAACAGGTGGCCGCCCCCACCGGACCGGGTGCGACCTGGACCCTTGCGGCCGCCGGCGACGCGATCATCACGCGGCGGCTCGCGCAATTCGATACCGACGCCGACCCGGCGTTTCGCCAGATGACGAAAATCATCCGCGATGCCGATGCGGCATTTCTCAACCTCGAGATCTCGCTCTTCCGGCTTTCCGAGTTCAAGGGCTGGCCGGAGGTCGAGAACGGCGGCAATTGGGAGCTCGGTCCCCCGGAAGCCGCTGCCGATTTGAAGGCGCTCGGGTTCGACCTGTTCAACCGCGCCAACAATCACACGACCGACTACGGCGTCGCAGGCATGCGCATGACGAGCCGGCTGCTCGACGAGCTCGGCATCGTGCACGCGGGAACCGGCGAAACGCTGGGCGAAGCGAGTCGGCCTGCGTACTTTGAAACACCGAAAGGTCGTATCGCCCTCATCGGGCTTGCTACCACGTTTACGCCGATGTCACGCGCCGGAGCGTCGCGCCCGGACATGCGTGGACGCCCGGGCCTGAATGCGCTGCGGATCGAGCGCAAGTATCAAGCCGACGCGGCAACACTCGAAGCGCTCCGCGCCGCTGCAACGAAGTTCGGCGGACGGAGCTCTTCAAATAGCGATGCGTCGGTGCGGCTCTTTGGCGCTACCGTCGAGCCCGGTGCGGAAAATCGAATAGTGGAAACCGTGAACGCCGCGGACGAAGCGCGGATCCTGCGCGAGATCCGCAACGCAACCCGTCAGGCCGATTACGTCATCGTGACGAGCCACTCGCATGAGCCCGGCAATGATTCCGAGGTGCCACCTCCATGGATGGTGGCATTCACGAAAAAATGCATCGACGCAGGCGCGACGACGTACATCGTTCACGGACCGCACCAGCTGCGCGGCATCGAGATCTACAAGGGCCGGCCG
>DASPWV010000218.1:0-13914 GCA_035637635.1 Vicinamibacterales bacterium
GGAAGGCGTTGCCTGGCTCGAGAACTACGACATGTGGACGCCCGCGCGGCAGTACATGATTTATCACGGACAACCGCGCATCCTCACCGAGATTGCCGCCAGCAACCTCGCGGATCCTTACGTGAACCCGCGAAAGGGCCAGCCGCTCGGACCACAAGAGGCGCGGTGGAACTTTCCCGTCCCGTACTCCAAAGACACGTGGACGCTCGGTCAACAGGTCGATTACGGCATCATCGTCGCGCTTGCCGGCATGTCTCACGTTGCGAAGTACGGACGTGAATGGCTCTACAACTTCTACAGGGTTCATCGCGACTGGGTGAACTACGGCAAAGGGCCGTACGCGTTTGTCGTGCCGGCCGCGCAGCGCGATCCGTACGCAACCTACGAGATGCTCGACATCCTCGAGTTCGGCGATGTCGAAATCCACAAGGCGACGGCGCCGTTCAGCGCCAACGGCAAACAGTACGCCGCGGGATCGTGGGTCATCAAGACCGCGCAACCGTACGGCGCGTTCGCAAAGACGATGCTCGAAAAGCAGAACTACCCGGATCTGCGGCTCTTCCCCGGCGGTCCGCCGGAACCGCCGTACGATGTGACGGGTCACACGCTGTGGATGTTGATGGGGGTCAAAGTTGACGCGATCGACAAACCGTTCGACGCGCCGCTCGAGCTCTTGAAGACAGTGACGCCCGTTGCCGCCACCGCGCCGTCACGTCCGAAGGGTGCGTATCTCGTCGGTCCAGAGTCCTACGGCACATTCAAGATGGTGACGGAGCTGCAGAAGGCGAATGTGCCGGTGTTCCGCGCCGCAAAAGCGTTCGAATTGAACGGACAGAAATATGCGCCGGGCACGTACGTGATTCCGCCGACTGCGGCCGCACAGAAGATCGTGGAGAAGGAGGCGGCGGAGATCGGCGCGCCGGTGTCCGCCGTCGATCGGCTGCCTGCCGTCGACGGCTACAAGCTGAAGCCGAACACCAAAGTCGGCTTGTGGAAGGGCGCGGGCAACATGCCCGGCGGCTGGATGATGTGGATTCTGGAGCAGTACGGCGTCAATCACGAGATCGTCAAGTCGCAGGACTTCCAGGGTGATCTCAACGCCAAGTACGACGTGATCCTTCTTCCATCCGGCACGTCGCGCGCACGTATCGTCAACGGTCTCGATCCGAAGCGCAACGATCCGGCGGAGTGGTCGTGGGCGTTTGGTGTCGGCGAGGAGGGGTGGAAGAAGCTCCGGGCTTTCGTGGAAAACGGCGGCACGCTGCTGGCGATTGGCAGCGCCGTCGAAACCGCGCGCGAGCTGCTCGACCTGCCCATCGAAAAAGCGTTGCCCGAGGCGGCGCCGCGTTTCGGAGGCGCCGCCGCACAACAGACCGCTCAGCAGGTGCCCGCGAGCGCAGTCGATCGGGCCCTGAAAGATGCCTTCACAAGTCCAGCGAACCTGATGCAGGTGCTGCGGGACCGTGTGGCGGAGCCCGAGAACCTGTTCTACTGTCCAGGATCGCTCCTGCAGAACGAGTTCGATCCGAATCATCCGATTGCGTGGGGCATGCCCGAGCAGTGGCCGGTGTTCTTCGAGAGCGATCAGGCGTATCGTCTCCGCCCGGGATTCGGGATGGAAGCAGCCGTCGCGTCACGTTATCCCAGAAAGGACATCCTGCAGAGCGGCTGGCTGTTGGGTGAGGAATACCTGCGCGATCAGGCGAACGTGCTGTCGTTCCGCGTCGGCAAAGGATATGTGGTGACCTACGGCAGCCAGATCGACTTCCGCGCACAGCCGCGCGCCACGTTCAAGCTGCTGTTCAACGGAATCTTCCACGGACCATCGACGCCGGTCACGGCGGCGCAGATGGGAAAGGTCGGGACGACCACCAACGACTGACCACGGACGGGCCACAGAGGCACAGAGACACAGAGACACAGAGACACAGAGAGAATACTTTGCACGAGGTTTCTTGCGTCCGAACCGCGAGATTTTTGCAGAAAGACCAACTGAGAATCTTTCCAGAATTCCCTATAGGAGATCTCTCCAGAAAAGAAATTTCTCTGTGGCTCTGTGTCTCTGTGGCCCGTACGTGACTGCGCCGATCAGTTCGTCAACCTGCCATCCGCTCGATAGGCGATCTTGCCGCCGACAATCGTGTAAATCACTTTCGTCGACAGGATCTCCTCCTCCGGTATGGTGAGGATGTCTTTCGAGAGCACCGTGACGTCCGCGAGCTTGCCCGGCGCCAGCGAGCCCTTGATCGTTTCCTCTTTGGCCGCATACGCAGCGTTCCACGTATACGACTTGAGCGCTTCGTCGCGCGTCATTCGCTGATCGGGATAAAAGGTGCTGCCGTCTTTCAGCTTGCGCGTGACCGTGGCGTAGAAGTTCGCGATCGGGTTGATTCGTTCCACGGGTGTGTCCGTGCCATTGCTCACGATCGTGCCGGTCTTCATCAGCTTCTGCCACACGTACGCGCCCTCTTCGGCGCGCGCGGCGCCGAGGCGAGCGACGACAAACGGCGCATCCGACGTCGCGTGAATCCCTTGCATCGACGCGATGACTCCGAGCTGGCCGAATCGCGGGATATCGGCAGCATTCAGATGCTGCGCGTGCTCGATGCGCCAGCGGAGATCCTTGAGATCGGGATGCGACTTGAAGGCAGCTTCGTAGATATCGAGCACGGTCCGGTTGGTGCGGTCGCCGATGGCGTGCACGCACAACTGGACGCCCGTGTCGAGCGCGATCTTCGCGGCCTCCTCGACTTCGGAAACGGGCATCGTGTTGAGCCCCGTATGTCCGGGAAGATCCGCGTACGGTTCGAGAAACCAGGCGCCGCGCGATCCGAGAGCGCCGTCGAGTGTCTTCTTGATCGCCGCAATCGTCAGCCGCTTGTCGCCGAGGCCAATCGCTTTGTACGCGGCGAGCTTCGCTTTGAGATTGTCGTTGCTGTCGCGCACCATCACCCAGAGGCGCACGCCAAGCTCGCCGTTTGTGAGCGCGTCTTTGATGATGTCGATGGTCGCAAAGTCTTCACCCGCGTCCTGAAAACTCGTGACGCCGTTGGCGAGCGCCTCGTCGACGGCGAGCTCGATACGTCGATGCGCGTCGGCACGGTTCTCTTCGGGGGTCTTCTGCGCGCGCCAGGCTGCGTACGCCTGGTCGGCCAGACCTGAGGCCCGCTCGCGAAGCAGACCAATCGGCCGGCCTGTCTTGTCCTTCAGGATTTCGCCGCCGGACGGATTCGGTGTCCGGCTGGTAATGCCGGCCGCTTGCATCGCCTTCGCGTTGACGAATGCGGCGTGACCGCTGGCGTGGGTCAGCATGACCGGGTTGTTCGGTGACGCCTTGCTCAGAACGTCGTGGATCGGGAATCCCTCGACGTTCGGCTCTGGCCGCTTGTCCCACTTCTCCTGGTGCCAGCCGCGGCCGAGAATCCAGTCGCCGGGCTTCGCGCGCCTGGCCGCCTCTCCGACCATTGCCACAATCTCGTCCCAGTTCTTCACCTCCATCAAATCGAGATTCATCTTCGCCTGACCGAGATTCATGAAATGCCCATGCCCGTCGATGAAGCCGGGCATGGCGAACTGTCCCGCCAGATCGATGACCTGAGTGTTTGGTCCGACGTACGGCGCGATTTCGCTGTTCGACCCGAGGGCCGCTATGGTGTCGCCGCTGAAGGCAATCGCTTCCACTCGCGGTTTGGCCGGATCCACTGTCGCGATCGTTCCGTTTCGGAGAACGAGGCTTGCAGCTTCGGCCGCTCGCGGCCTCGGACTGCAGGCAGTCATTGCATGAAGTGAAATCGCGCAGCCGATGAGTCCAACTTTCCAGCGCATGATGCGAAAGCCTCCGTTGCAATCGTGTCGATCCGCGGCTGATCGTGTCAAGAGATACGATCTCGGATAGTGATCGAGCTCGAACGCCGCTTGCGGCGCGCGTTGAAACCACCGCTTCCCGGTCTCGATGCGCAGCTTCGGATGGCGCCGGCGCCTCGCATCGGTTGGGATCCGCTGCATCCGCCGTCGGATCTTCGGGATGCGGCAGCGCTCGTGCTCGTCTATCCACTCAATGACCTTCCACACGTGCTGCTGACGGTCCGAGGCGCTGCGTTGCGCAAGCACACCGGACAGATCTCGCTGCCCGGAGGCAGCGTTGACGAGGACGAATCAATCGAGAGCGCAGCGCTGCGCGAGGCCAGCGAAGAGGTCGGTGTTCTGCCGTCGAGCGTGCACGTGATCGGCCGGCTCACGCCGCTTCAAATTCCAATCAGCGGCTACCTGCTTCATCCCGTCGTCGGAGTGGCGGAGCCGCGGCCGATTTTTCGCCGCGAGGAGTGGGAGGTTGCGCGCATTCTCGAAGTGCCGCTCACTGTGCTGCGCGATCCCTCGATCGTCCGCCGCCGAACGCAACCGCGTCAGTTTCGCGGCCAGACGATCGAGATGGAGATTCCCTACTTTGACGTCGGCGGCGAGCAGGTCTGGGGCGCGACGGCAATGGTGCTCGCGGAATTTCTCGCGGTTCTGGAATCCGCGCCATAATCCAGACGTGCACAACCCGTTCGTCCCCGAAACACTCGAAGGCTGGAGCGTGCTCCATCTCATGTTCCGCGTTGATTGGGGAGCGCTCCGCGAGGCGTATCCGGGCGACAGAAAGCAGGCTGCGGATCAGGCCGCTGCCGCCTTGACACTGCCTGAGGGAACTGAAGGCGCGAACACGCTGGTTCACCTTCTTGGCCACAAAGGCGATCTGATGGTGATCGCGTTCCGCAAGTCCTTCGACGATCTTGGCCGCTTCCAGCTCGCGTTCCAGCAGGCAAAGCTCTATCCATTTCTGCGACCGACAACGTCGTACGTGTCGATCGTCGAGCTGGGGATGTACGACATGACGGCGAAAATTCATCGGCAGCTTGCGGAGAAAGGGCTGCTGCCCGACAGCAGTGAGTATCAGAAGGGTTTCGACGAAGAAATGGAGCGTCAACGCCAGCGGGTTGCGGGCCGTCTCTTCCCGCCGATCCCTCGTAACCGCCATGTGTGTTTTTACCCGATGAACAAGCGTCGGGGCGAGGCGCTCAACTGGTACAGTGAGCCCTTTGCGCGGCGTGCAGAGATGATGCTCGAGCACGGCAAAGTGGGTCGCGAGTACGCCGGCAAGGTCACGCAAATCATTTCGGGATCGATTGGATTCGATGACTGGGAATGGGGCGTGGATCTCTTCGCAGACGAAGCGCTGACCTTCAAGAAATTGATCTACGAGATGCGCTTCGACGAAGCGAGCGCCAAGTTCGCGGAGTTCGGACCGTTTTACGTCGGCCTGCAATTCTGCTCATCGGAGCTGCCGGCGTTTTTGGAAGGCGAGTTGCCGAGACTATGAAGTCGTGGCCCTACGCTGCCTTCGTTGTCGCATGGTGCGTCGTCGCTCGCGTCGCCGGACAGAGTACGGCCGTTGACAAGCTGTTCGACGCGTACTGGAAAGCCGACAGCGCGGCCGAGGCCGCGAGGGCGGCCGATCGTCTCATCAAGGCCGGCGTCGATTTCGATGCCGCGTGGTCGAAACTCAAAGCCGGCCGGTCCTACAAGAACGAAAGGACAGGCGGATTTTCGTGGCGGTACCCGGCGTCTCAGGGCGCGGTCTTCGACAACGGGATCGAAGTTCCAGACGATTACGATCCCGCTCGACCCTGGCAGGTCCGCGTGCAGCTGCACGGCGGCGTGAATCGCCCCGCACCAGCGCGGGCCGCCCTCGGCACGCAGTCTCTCGAAGATTCAGAAGGGGGTGCCGACGTTCCCGGCGGCCAGGGCGCCGGAGCCGGAGCGCCAAATCTTTCTCGACGACGGGCTCCCAATCGCATCCCGGGCGAGAACCAAATCTACATTTTCCCCAGTGGCTGGGCCGATGCTCAGTGGTGGCACGCGAATCAGGTGGACAACATCCTTCGCCTGGTCGATCGGCTGAAACGTCATTACAACATCGACGAATCGCGCGTGTACCTGACGGGCATCTCGGACGGCGGCACCGGCGTGTACTACATGACCATGCGAGAGTCCACGACCTGGTCGTCGTTTCTGCCGCTCAATGGCAGCCTCAAGGTGCTGTCGAATCCGGATATCAAAGTCGAAGGCGAGCTCTATCCCTCGAATCTGACGAACAAACCCTTATACATCGTCAACGGCGGACGCGATCCGCTGTATCCGGTGGAGCACGTACAAACGCACGTCGACGCCATGAAGCAGCTGGGGGTGAACCTGGTGTTCTCGCCGCAGCCTGCCGCAGGACACGACACGAGCTGGTGGCGATGGGAACGAACGCCGTACGAACGATTTGTGCATGCGCATGCAAGAGAGGCGCATCCTGCCAAGCTGTCGTGGCAGACCGAGCGCGTCGATCGATTCAATCGCGTGCACTGGCTCGTCATCGACGCGCTTGGTGCCGGAAGTAACGACGCGCGCTTCCCTGAAGTGGAAATCTTCGCGCGAAGAGCGCCCTCCGGCCGCGTAGACGTCGAAAGAAACGGCAATGTCGTGACGGCTCTGACGCGCGGCGTCCACGAGTTCACGCTGCTCGTCTCGCCAGAAGTATTCGACATGACACAGCCAATTCGCGTCATCGTGAACGGCAAAGCAGCGTACGACGGTCCGGCTAGGAAAGACGTGGCGACTCTCTTCAAATGGGCGGCACGGGATAACGATCGGACGATGTTGTACGCAGCGGAGATCAAGGTGCAGGTGCCGTGACGCTGGTCACCGAATTCCGGCGGATGTTCGAGTACGAGCAGGACGCGCATCGCAAAATGCTCGACTCGCTGCGCGCGGCGGCTGGCGAACATGGCGACGAGCCCGCGTTCCGACAAGCCATCAACCTGGCGGAACACCTTGCCGCCGCGAGGCTCATCTGGCTTGGAAGGTTTGGACGATTCGAAGGCGCGCCGACAACATGGTTTCCGAATACCGCGACCACGGTGCAGGAGCTCGACGTCCCATTCAACCGGATGCACGCGGCATGGGCCGGCTATCTGGCGCGCTTGGATGACGAGGAGCTAGGCCGTCAGTTCGTCTACAAGTCGCTCACGGACGAAGGCCGCTTCACGGATGTCGTGCGCGATATTCTGTTTCAGCTCTTCGGACACTCCTTCTACCACCGTGGACAGATTGCGTTGCTCCTCCGCAAGATCGGCGCGGAGCCAGCGCTGACGGATCTCGTGTATTGGACGCGTCGGCCCGCTTCGCGGGAGTTGCCGGTTACCAGTTCCCAGTTCAAAGTTTAGTTTTCGGTTGTCAAGTTGAGGGTAACTTTGGGTGTTTCTGGCCTACTGATAACTGAACTTTGAACTGGCATCTGGAAACTGGAAACTTCTCGGATTGCGCCCTAACCATTCCCTGCCTTTCTCCGTCAATACCTTACGGATGCACGAGAGCGACCGCGCCGCCGTCGCCCGGGTGTGCGATGGCGACGCAAACGCATTCCAGTCGCTCGTCGAGCGTCACTCGAAGTACGTGTTTCATGTCGCCTATCGGCTCACCGGCAGCAGCCAGGACGCAGAGGACGTTGTGCAGGAGACATTTCTCAAGGCCTATCGTCAACTGAGCCGCTTCGAGGCACGCGCGGATTTCCGAACCTGGCTCCACAGAATCGCCGTGAACTGCTCCATAGATTTCATTCGGGCGCGGCGATCTCGCGAGATCGGACATGACGCCGCCGACCTGGAGGATGCGGCGGCTGACCAGACGGTAACGGCAGGTTTGAGCCCCGACCGGCTGGCCTTCAGCGCCGAGATCGACGAGCGGGTTCGGGAGGCGCTTGGAGGGCTCACAAAAATGGAGCGTGCCGCGTTCATGCTGCGGCATGTCGAGGGCCGATCGATTCGCGAAGTGGCCGCGGCGCTTGGGCTCAAAAGTGAAGCGGCGAAAAACAGCATCTTCCGCGCCGTCAAAAAAATGCGCGTCGCCTTGGAGCCGATCGTCCATGCCTGACGTGCACATCGGCGAAGAGGAGCTCATCCTCCATTACTACGGCGAGTCGGCTGCCGGCTCGCGAGCGGAAGCGCATCTGGCGGAGTGCGCGCGGTGTCGCGCGGCGTTAGCGGATTTGACCCGCGTGCTCGCGCTGGTCGACACGCAGCCTCTTCCGGAGCCGCTCGATGGTTTGGAGCAGCGCGTGTGGGCGCGTGTGCAGCCGGAGATCCAAAGCCGGCGCGCGCCGTGGTTCGCAGGAATCTTCGAGCGCACGCCGCGATGGGTGGTGGCAGGGGCTATCGGCGCTGTCGTCCTGAGTGCGTTCATCGCGGGCCGGCTGACGACGCCGGCTTCAGCGCCGTCGCCCGTGCAGGCCGCGAACACGTCCTTCCCTGCCGGGTACGCGGATCGCATCCTCGTCATTGCCGTTGGCGATCACCTCGATCAATCCCAGATGGTGTTGCTCGAGTTGCTGAATGCCGATGCCACACGCGTCGCGAATATCGAAGACGAACAGATCCGCGCGCGAGATCTCGTCGCCGCAAATCGGCTCTATCGACAGACGGCCCTGCAGGCGGGAGACGAAGGTGTCGGCGAGGTGCTCGATGCGCTCGAGCGCGTGCTGCTCGAGATTGCCAACGCGCCGTCGCACGCATCGGCGCGGGATCTCGAAGGCCTGCGAGCAGACATCGCCGCCCGCGGCATTCTCTTTCGCGTGCGTGTGGTTGCGTCAGAAATGCGCGCGCGAGAACAGCGAACGTTCAATAACGGTACGTAACGCGGACTCAGAGAATTGTAGATAGCGCGGACCGGGTCCGCGAAGTCAGGAGCCAGGAATGATCGTGTTCATACGTAACGCAATTCGCGTCCTCATCGCCTTCGCTGTCGTCATTGCGCCGCGCCCCGCCGCCGCGCAACGGTTCGACCTCTTGCAGCTTCCAGACCCAGGCCGGCGGATGGACCTGCTCGACCTTCCCGATGCCGGCCAGCGGCGGGCCGAGCGCGACTCGTCGCGTCGCGACCGCGAAGACAGCATGTACGAGACCGCGCAACGTTTGCTCGAGGAGGCACGATGGCAGCAGGCAGTCGAACGCTTTGCGAGTGTAGCTGCCCTCAACGGCCAGCGTGCAGACGCCGCGCTGTACTGGAAAGCGTATGCGCTCGACAAACTCGCCCAAAAGGCCGAAGCGCTCGCAACCGTCACCGAGTTGATCAAAAGCTTTCCCAATAGCCGTTGGATGAGCGACGCAAAGGCGCTGGAGATTCAGGTGCGACAGAGTGTCGGTCAGCCGGTGCGGCCGGAGGCAGAGGCGGACGAGGAATTGAAGCTCCTGGCCATCCAGGGGCTGCAGCACTCCGATCCCGAGCAGGCCATCCCCATGCTCGAGAAGATTCTCCAGGGATCGCAGTCGCCGCGTCTGAAAGAGCGCGCGCTGTTCGTCCTCGCGCAGAGCAACTCCACGCGGGCTCGCCAGGTGCTGACGAGCGTGGCGAAAGGCGCCAGGAATCCCGACCTGCAGCGGAGAGCGATTCAGTACCTCGGTGTCAACGGCACCCGTGAAAATCGGGATCTGCTCGCTGAGATTTACGCGGCATCGAGCGATGTCGACGTGAAGCGCCGCATCCTCCGCGCCTTCATGGTGGCGGGCGATCGCGCGCGCATCCTTGCGGCAGCGACGCGCGAAAGCACGCCGGAGCTGCGCGAAGAAGCCGTGCGGCAGCTGGGTGTGATGGGCGCCCACGAAGAGCTCTGGCAGCTGTACCAGAAAGAGAGCAGCGTCGACGTCAAGAAACAGATCCTGCAGGGGATGTTCGTCGGCGGCGATGCGACACGCCTGATCGAGCTCGCGAACAGCGAGCCGAATCCCGAGCTTCGCCGCACGGCCATTCGAAATCTCGGGTTGATCGGATCACGCCAGACAGCCGATGCGCTCGTGGGCCTCTATGCAAAAGAAAAGGACCTGGAGATCCGCAAGGCCGTGCTCCAGGGACTGTTCACGCAAGGCAGCGCCGAGCAGCTCGTCGCCATCGCACGCAAGGAGACGGATCCAGTGATGCGCAAGGAGCTCGTGCGCCGGCTGTCGACGATGCAATCGAAAGTGGCGATCGATTACCTGCTGGAGATTCTGAACAAGTAGTGCGAGGTCGTATGAAAACGCTTTGGTCCGCTCTCGCCGCCGTTCTCGCGTGTGCGTTGCCCGCACTCGCGCAGCAGCCGCGAATCTCGAACGGTCAGATCCAGCCGGAAGCGCTCACAACGCCGCTCGATCGGGCCATTCGGGACCGTGCCGCTCGCGCGACCGACTCCACTTGGATCGGCTATGCCGTACCCAGCGCGAATCGCGAGAGCCAGATGTGCTGCTGGAGCGACGGATTGCAGAACGCGTGTCGCCTCGACCCTCTCGACTCCGCTCGGGACAGGCCAGGCGCTTCGAACACCGTCAACGTGGTTCGGGGAAGCGACATTGTTCGTCTCGATTCAGGCGACGTCTTTTTCGTGCTGTATCGCCTCGAGCAGGGGCAGGTGAACCGAATCCGGATGTTCTCCGAAGACTGCCTCATCGACGCTGGCGGCCGGACGATCCAATGGTTCACCGGCGTGAAGCCGGCCGAGAGCGTGGCCGTTCTCGCGACGTATGCGGCCGCGCCGAACCGCAAGCCTTCGGATTCCGCCTTGTCAGCTATCGCGATGCACGCCGATCCAACCGCGCTCGATACGCTCGTCAAGCTCGCCCGCACGGCGGAGAGCTCGCATGTTCGCGGGCAGGCGCTGTTCTGGCTTGCGCAGCGCGCCGGTCAGAAGGCGGTGGGCCCAATCACGGAGGCGATCGACAAAGATCCCGAAACGGACGTGAAGAAGCGCGCCGTCTTCGCGCTCAGTCAGCTGCCGAAAGACGAAGGCGTGCCGCTCTTGATCAACCTCGCGCGCACGAACAGCAATCCTGCGGTGCGCAAGCAGGCGATCTTCTGGTTAGGACAATCGAAGGATGCGCGCGCGTTGAAGTTTTTCGAGGAAATCCTGTTCAAATAGTGCGTGTCGGCTTGGGGCTTGGGCCTTGAGGCTTGGGTCTGTCTTCTTCACGATTTGCGTTTCGGGGGTTGAGATTTACCGTTGGCTTTCGCCTGCTTCTCAGCCGCCTCCAGACTGTCGACCAATCGCTGCAACATCCCTTGAACAGCGTCGTAACGCCGCTCGAGTGGAGCGGTGTCGGCTTCGCGGAGGAACTGCAGTCTTCTCGCTACCGTGAGCAGGTACCCTACCTCGCGCGCCGACCCGTGCGCGATTTCGAGGAACCGGCAATAATCGGTCGTCGACCGACGCGCAGAACCCTCCACCATGTTGGCCACGCACGATACAGCACCCCGTCGAATCTGCGACTGTAATCCGTAACGCTCTTCCAGAGGAAAATCAGAGGTCACGCGGTAAACGTCAAGAACGAGTGAGTCCGCCTCCTGGAACACGTGTAGTTTGCGATAATCGCGACTCATTTCGGCACCCAACTCTCAAGGCACAGGCCGCCAAGCCCCAAGCCCCAAGCCCCAAGTCTCAAGGCGACACGTCTACTGAGAAGTCACTGCCGTTTTCGCCGGAGGCTTCGGTTCCGTGTCCCACCAGAACGGCTTCGGTAGCTGTCGTTCCTCCGGCCAGATCATGTTGAGCGTGTCGCCCTCGTAGAGCTCACCGTTCTTCATCACGTATCGAATCGAGTTCGTGTTGCGGATGTTCTCGAGCGGGTTTTTATCGAGCACCAGCAAGTCTGCGAGCTTGCCGGCCTCGAGCGAGCCGACGTCCTGCTGCAGGCCGATGGCTTCGGCCCCGAACTGCGTGATGACGCGCAGGGTTTCGTGCGTCGTGAGCCCACCGGACTGCAGGTTCCACGTCTCCCAGTGCGCGCCCAGTCCCTGGAGCTGCCCGTGGCTGCCAAGCTCCGCGCGGCCGCCGGCATGAACGACGTCGGCAACGCCCTTCGCGATGAGAGAGTGACCGTACTCTTCGGGCAGGAACCACTGCGCGCGGCGTCGCACCATGTTGTCCAGCAGTTCCCATGGCACAAACCTTCTGAGCTTCGTATCCTTCGCAACGTTCTCGTTCTCGAAATAGTAGTTTTCGCTCCACGGCGCGCCGTATGCGACCAGGATCGTCGGCGTGTAGAAGGTTTTCGACCGCGCGACGAATTCGACGACGTCCTTGTACAACGGCATGATCGGCAGGCTGTGCTCCTGACCCGAGTAGCCGTCGATCATCTGCGTGAGGTCCTGCTTCAAGTCGAGCGCGCCTTCGACCGTTGCCGTCAAGCCGTACTCCTTGCAGGCTTGAATAATCCACTGCCGCACGATGCGATCGCCCGCCACGTACTGCTTGAGCGTGTTTGTTCTGTATGCGTCGCGATAGCGCTTGATGTAGCGCATCGCCGATTCTTGATCTTCGATGCCCACGCCGGAAAACACACCAGGGCCCGTTGCGTAAATGCGGGGGCCCGGGATGACGCCCGCATCCACCATGTCGGCGTACGCAAACACGTCCGGCGTCGAGGTCTGTGGATCGCGTGTCGTCGTGACGCCGTACGCGAGGTTCGACAGGTACTGCCACACCTCGGTCTGGTGCAGACCACGCGGCGCCCACATGTGCGAGTGAGCGTCGACAAAACCCGGCATGATGGTCTTACCGGTCACATTGATCGTGCGCGTAGCCGCTGGCGCCTTCACCGATCCCTTTTTGCCAAGAGCGACGAGGCGGTTGCCGGTCACGAGCACGTCGCCGGACGGAATCACTTCGTCGCCTTTCATCGTGATGATGCGCGCGCCCGACAGCAGGACCGATCCCTTCGGCCGCGCCCGCGCCACTTCAACGATGACGTCGGCTTTCTGCGGGTCTGACGCGCTGAGATCCTGGCGGAAGAACTGCGAGCCCCATGCCCACGTCACCCCTTTGCCGTCCGCGGTCCAGCGCAGGTAATCGCCTCCTTCGTTCGACATGCGCTTCACCGGCAGCGCGCTGTCGCCCCCGCGTCCCTGTATGCGAACTTCGACCGTTTCACGGCCGGCAACCGGAACCGTGACGACGTAGTGACGGCCCTGCAGACTGGCGTAGGCGCGAGTGCCGTCGGGCGACAGACGAATCTCGGTCGCGGACGGCGGGTTGTTGCCGGGGCCGCTTCCGGTAATTCGCAGCAGCGTGCGCCGGTCGTAGCCGTCGATCGTGATCGACTGGAGTCCACGATTGGAGGCGAAGTACACGCGCTTGGAATCATTGCGCGCAAAGTGCGGCTCTCGTCCGCCTTGCGTGGCCGCGATGAACGTGGCCGCGCCGCCGGCTGCGGGCATCGACTTGAGTTGCAGCGTATTTGGCGGGTTCACGCCGCTGATTTCGGCTGGTTCGTCGGTTTCGACCGCTGGCGTATCGAGCAGGATCGAATAGAGCTGATCGGCCGCTGCTCCGGCAATAAAAACAATCCGCGATCCGTCGGGTGTGTAAGCCGGATCGAGGTAGTAGCCTTCGAACGGCGTGAGCGTTTCCGGCTGGCCACCGCTCGCGCGCACTCGCTTGATGTGTCCCCCGGTCGTCGTCCAAGTGACGTAGATCACGAACTGGCCGTCGGGCGACCACGAGGGCATGAACTCACCCGCAGCCTCCGCGGTGGCGCCTCCGGCCAATGGCCCCGCGCTCGTCAACAAGCGGGGCGTCCCGTTCGGCCAGTCCATCGTGTACAGGCGATTCATTGCGCTGAAGACGACCCGGCTGCCGTCAGGGGAGAGCGATGGCCAGCGGATCAGCCGCGCGCGAACCTTGTCGGTGTCGTCGACGCGAACCGGCGTGTACACGCGAGGCGCGATCTCCGCCTGCACGCGTGCGGTGAACGGGATTTCGCGCGCCTCGCCGGTCGCGAAGTCCACACGCTGAAATTTGCCGCCGATAGGGATGACCAGCGATTGACCGTCCGGCATGAAGGCGTACCGCGGGAGCGTGTCGCGGCT
>DASPWV010000219.1:0-1556 GCA_035637635.1 Vicinamibacterales bacterium
CAATCATCGTCAAGCCGGTGAAAAGGATGCGCGATGTTGCCATTCGTCTCCTCCGTCAGGCGAGCATTACTCGCGAGGAACCCGCTCGGCAAGTCGTCGTTCACGCTGTGGTCGTGGTCCGGTGGACCGACGTGTTACCCGTCCCAGCCAGTCCAGTCCATCGCGTACTTCCGGCGAATGTCACGTCTTGTGCCTGGATAGACGGACGCTCGCCTCGCTTCCTCTTCAGCGGCCTGCATCCTGCTTCGAATTTCGATCGCCACACGTACGATGTCACCGAGCAGGCTGCGACATTCGGAGAGGCCTTCGTTGTTGGTTGCGGCCGGTGTCGCCCAGACGCCGAACCAGTCACGGCCGTACGGCACCGCATTCGTCTGCCGCCCACCACGGCAGGCGGACGTGTATTGCGCCCACCGGCGATCGACCTCATCCGCCTGACGGGCAAGCTGCCGAATTGCCGTCTCGAATCTTTGAAGGCCTTCCTGACGCGAGGTATCAATGCCCGATTCCTCCTGCGGCATCGTCTGAACAGCAGAATTCATGGCCGCAGCCGCAGTGTTCGGCACGACAGAAACGACCTCACCCGCGGCGAGCAATTGCCGCACGTGTTCGGCGGCAATCGCGAAGCCTAACGATTCCATGTTGCGAACGCCCCATGTGTTCACGCCCACGACCGCGCCGGACATATTCAAAAGCGGTCCGCCACTGTTTCCGGGATTGAGCGCCGCGTCGGTTTGTATCTGGTTCAGTCCGTCCACAATTCGGATTGCGCTGACGATGCCGCGCGTCACTGTTCCTTGAAGTTGGAGTGCGCTGGGCGAGCCAATCGCCAGCACCTCCTCACCGACATGCACCACGCCGGGATCCACGAGAGGCAGCGGTACGCCCTCGTATGCGGTGTCAAGGGTGACGAGTGCGAGATCTGCCGCCCGAGCTCGCACGGTCACCCGTCCATTGAGGCGCTCGCCGCGTGAGGTCATCACAACCACTGCGTATGCGTTCTCAACGACATGCCTATTGGTGGCGATGAGTCTCGGCGCGACAAAAAATCCGGTGCCCGACCCCGTTTGCGTGTTGATGGTCACGACGCCTCGAAGCGCGTGTTGAATGGCCGCTTCTCGTCTCGTATCTGCTGTCTCGGGAACGAGCGACACAGGCGTTTCGCGTGGCGTCAATGCGGTTCGGCTCTCGAGAGATGGCGACGCGCGCTCCTCCTGTAGCGGCGTGTCGTCGCGTGCTGGCGGCTGCTCCTGCTGTTCCATCGCCACGGTGATGGCCGAGCTCGGCCGTGCTGTTTCCGCGCCGGAACCGGAACTGTTGCGGAAGTAGACGGCGTACACCGCGGCAAGTGCTGCAGCGCATGCCAAGAGTGCGCCGGTTCGGAAGCGAAGATGTTTGCTGTGTGACGTCTTTGTCGCTGCTGCGGGGCTCACGTCGATGTTGTCGCGGGGTTGTCCGCAACGACACTCGAGCACAGCGATCGGCACTCTGCGGCCGCACGAGCACTGCCAGACGTATTGCATGAAAATGTGGGCGAGTCGTTCGGTTCGACGACC
>DASPWV010000220.1:0-5985 GCA_035637635.1 Vicinamibacterales bacterium
CAGGAAGAGGACAAGAACTTCGCCGCCGTCATCCTGCAAACGCGCGCGGATGTCGAAGGCGGCGCCTCGCTCGCGGATGCCATGAAAAAGCATCCAAAGGTATTTGACGCGCTCTACAGCAACATGATCGCCGCGGGCGAAGCCGGCGGCATTCTCGACGGCATTCTGAAGCGTCTCGCGGTGTACATCGAGAAAGCCGTCAAGCTGAAGGGCCAGGTCAAGTCCGCAATGATCTATCCGGTTGCGGTCGTCGTGATCGCAACGGGCATCGTCTCGCTGATCTTGTGGAAGGTCATTCCCACCTTCGAAGGTCTGTTTGCCAGCCTCGGCGCCGATCTGCCGTGGCCGACACGGATCGTGCTTGCGATGAGCAACTTTGTGGTGCGTTTCATGCCGTTCATTCTCGTCGGACTCGGCGTGACGGTATACGCGGTGAAGCGGTACTACGCGACCGACAAGGGCCGGCACGTCATCGACGCGCTGCTCTTGAAGATGCCGATTCTCGGTGTGGTGCTCCGCAAGATTGCCGTTGCCCGATTCTGCCGGACGCTGTCAACGCTCATCGCCTCCGGCGTCCCCATCCTCGATGGCCTGGACATCACGGCGCGCACATCCGGCAACGTGATCGTCGAAGACGCCGTCCAGACCACTCGCAAGAGCATCGAACGCGGCGAGACGATTGCCGCGCCTCTCAAACAGACTGGTGTGTTTCCTCCGATGGTCGTGCAGATGATCTCGGTAGGTGAGGCGACCGGCGCGCTCGATACGATGTTGTCCAAGATTGCGGACTTCTACGAAGACGAAGTCGACACTGCCGTCGCCGGGCTGCTGACGCTGCTCGAGCCGATCATGATTGCGTTTCTCGGCGGCATCGTCGGCGGAATCGTGATCGCGATGTATCTCCCGATCTTCGGGCTGATTTCCGCGTTGTCGTGACAAGCGGCCCTGCACTCCGGCGTCGACTGCTCCTGCACATCGCGCTGCGTCTTGTCGCGGCGGCGGTGCTGTTGGGCGCGGCGCTTGTCGTGCAGCTTCGGGCGCCGGGCACGTTTCCGATCAACTCGATTGTCACACTGACGGCGGCCATCTTCGCCGTCAGTATCGTGTTCGTCACGTCACTGGGGTTGGTCGAACGCTTTCCCTGGCTCGTCGACGTTCATTTCGGGATCGACGTGGTGATGGTTTCTGCCGCTGTGGCCTTGACGGGAGGCCTCACCAGCCTCTTTACGTCGTTGTACGTCTTGCCCATCGTCGCCGCGAGCAGCGTGCAGTTTCGTCGGGGTGCGCTTCAGGTGGCCGCCCTTGGCTCGGTGATGTACTCGGGTGTCGTGCTGGCGCAGTACGCAGAGCTCACCGGTCTGGTGAATCCACTGTTGGGCGCGCGCGCTCCGGTGTCGTTGCCTGGCGCAACGATGGCCCAATACACGGTCGGCCTCAACGTGCTGGGTCTGTTCGCAGTCGCGATCCTGTCCGGTTCGCTCGCCGAGCGGGTTCGTCGCGCCGACGTGCAACTGGAACAGACATCCGAGGAGCTCGCGGATCTTCAATTCTTCAGTCAGTACGTGATTGACAGTCTTGTGAGCGGCCTCGCGACCGCCGACGATCAGAATCGGCTCCTCACCTTCAATCCCTCGGCCGTCGCAATTACCGGCCACATGGCCGCAGCAGCGTTGGGCAAGTCGGCGCTCGACATCCTGCAGCTGCCCGACAGCTTCGTCGCGAAACTGAAGGATGAGCTGCTGCGTGTGCGCAGCAAGAGGAGAGATCTGCAGTATCGAAGGCCCGATGGAACCGTGATCGATCTGGGCGTGAGCGTCACGCAGCTTCCGCTGCCCGACGGACGCCGCGGGTATCTCTACACGTTTCAGGACGTCACCGAGCTCAAACGGCTGGAGCGCGGCGGTCAGATACAGAAACGTCTTGCTGCCGTCGGTGAGATGGCCGCGGGGATCGCCCACGAAATCCGCAACCCTCTTGCGTCGATGTCCGGCTCGATGCAGATCCTCAGGCAGGAGCTCGCGCTCTCGAGCGATCAGGCGCAGCTCATGGACATCGTCCTGAAAGAATCGGATCGCCTGAACGACATCGTCCGATCGTTTCTGGCCTATGCGCGCCCGCAACGCTTCGAACTGCAGCGATTGGATCTCCGTGGTCTGGTCCAGGACACAGCAACGCTGCTTCGTAACAGCACGGAATTCGACGAGCGGCACCAAATCGACGTGAGCGTTGCGCCGGACGAGGTATGGATCGAAGCCGATGAGAACCAGGTGCGCCAGGTGATCTGGAACCTCGCCACAAACGGCCTTCGCGCGATGCCCCAGGGAGGACGCTTGCACCTGAGCGTCGCGTGCGAGGGCGTGGGCGGCGGTCAGGGGGGAGTGTTGTCGGTCACCGACGAAGGTGTGGGCATTGCCGCCGAGGAAATCGACAGCATCTTCCACCCGTTTCGCGGGTCGTTTCAGCGAGGATCGGGCCTCGGACTTGCCATCGTCCATCGCATCATCAGCGACTACGGCGCGCGTGTCGAGGTGCAGTCGCAGCCGGAGCAGGGCACGACGTTTCGGGTCACATTTCCGGCGGTGCCTGCCGACCGCGAGCAGGGTCGGCAGGAAGCTGCGAGGCTGACGTCATGAGCGCCTCGCGTGTCGCCGACGTGTCACCTCGCGCCGAGGTGGCGCGCGCGGGGCACGAAGCGCCGCGCGTCCTCATCGTGGACGATGAGCAGTCGATGCGCGAGTGGATGCGTATCCTGTTTCAGAGGGACGGCTTCGACGTCCTGCTGGCCGAGAACGGCGTGGCCGCCCGCGATCTGCTCGGCCGCGAGTACGTCGATGTCGTGCTCACCGATATTCGGATGCCGCGTATGGACGGTCTCGAGCTTCTCAAATGTGCGCGCGAGATCGCGCCCGACGCAATCGTGATGATGATGACGGCGCACTTTACCCGCGACTCCGACGATTGGCGTCATGCGCGGGAGGCCGGCGCCTCGGCGCTGCTCGAAAAACCGTTCCGCGACATCAACATCGTGACCCTGCAGGTCCGGCAGTTGATCGATGCGCGCCGCGTGCGTCACGAGCGCGACGTGCTGCGGCACGCGATCAGCGAGCAGGGGTTTGCAGGGATCGTTGGCCGCAGCGCGCCGATGCTCGACGTGTTTCGCATGGTCGAGACCGTCTGTCGCACGAACAGCACCGTGTTGATTACGGGCGAGTCGGGCACGGGAAAAGAGCTCGTTGCCCGCGCCATTCACAGCCAGTCGCTCCGGCGAGATCAGCCGTTCGTCGCCGTCAACTGCGGCGCTCTCCCCGAAACGCTGCTCGAGTCGGAGTTGTTTGGGCACGTCCGCGGTGCGTTTACCGGCGCGGAGACCAACAAGAAAGGTCTGATCGAAGCCGCGGACAAAGGAACAGTGTTTCTGGACGAGATCGCGGAGATGACGCCAGCGATGCAGGTCAAGTTGCTCCGCGTCCTGCAGGAGCGCAAGTACCGCCGCGTTGGCGGAACCGAGGAGACGGGCGCCAACATTCGTGTCATTGCCGCAACGAATTGCGACCTTACGCGGGTGGTCGCCGACGGCAAGTTCCGCGAGGATCTCTTCTACCGGCTGAACGTCATCCCGATTCGATTGCCGGCGCTTCGCGATCGAGCCGACGATGTGCCGCTGATCGCGGGACAGTTGCTGGCCAAGCACGCTCGCGAAATGGGAAAGGCCACTTCGGGTTTCGCGCCCGAAGCGCTGGACGCGCTCAAAGCCTATCCCTGGCCGGGAAATGTGCGCGAGCTGGAGAACGTCGTCGAACGTGCGGTGGCCCTGGAGCATACCGACCGCATCAGCATCGAGAGCTTGCCGCAGGAACTCCGGGATGGCCGTCCGGCGACGGCTGTCGGCGGCTCTGGCCGCAGCCCTGAAATGATTCCTCCGCAGGGTTTCAATCTCGAGCGCCACCTCGAGGAAATCGAACGAAATCACCTGGAGCGGGCCCTTCGGCAGACCGACGGCGTGCAGACGCGTGCAGCCGAGCTCCTCGGTCTGAGCTTCCGTCAATTTCGCTATTTGGCAAAGAAGTACGACATTCGAGCCAACGGAACCGCCTAACTGCCGGTTCGGCCCACCTGAAATGCGACGGTCCCGAGCCCCAGCCCGAAGCCCGCAGCGCCACCTGTTAAGATTGATCGCTGACAACCTACGACAGCATAGCTGACGCATTTTGTCAGTCCCGTGGCGCTTTTGGGCCGTCAGCCCTATAAACTTCCAGAGTTCGTTTCCGATAACCCGTTGGGAAGTAAGTACTTGCGTACTTGAGCCAGTCAGCGCTCGGGGTGGTATGCCAGTTGCTGTAGGGCTGGACAACGTCGCCGCCAATTCGGGCGGCCGCGGCAGTCAAAAAAGATTGGAACGGCTAACTCGAAACCTTCTGGGGGATTCTCACATGCGTATCCGCGATAACAAGGGCTTCACCCTTATCGAACTGCTCATCGTCGTCGCCATCATCGGCATCATCGCCGCGATTGCGGTGCCTGGCTTGCTCCGCGCCCGTATGTCGGGCAACGAGGCCTCGGCAATCGGCTCGATGCGCGCCATCAACTCGGCCCAGGCCGACTACAACGGTTTGAACCGCGGCTACGCGGATTCGTTGACCAGCCTCGGCACCACGTGCGCCACGCTGCCGATTTCGTTCATCTCGGCCGACCTGCTGCCTTCGGGCGGCACGGTGGTCACCAAGAGCGGATTCAACGTCGAGCTGTTGGCATCGGTCACACCCGCGGCCGTCGACGGTCCGGTTGATGTGTGCGGCAACACCTCGAAGACGGGTTACTACGCGAAGGCCGAGCCTGAAACGGTTGGCTCCACTGGTAACCGCGCGTTCGCCACGGATCACGCGATGGCGATTTGGCAGGACACCGCGGGCACGGCTCCGGTTCAGCCGTTTACCATGGGCGGAACGATCAGCACGCTGGGTCGTTAAGAAGTTCCGGTCGGGTACGCTCCTACACAAACCGCGCAGCGCGTTGCTGCGCGGTTTGTGTTGTACGGCGTTCGTTTAGATGTTTTCGAGCACAATAACCGAGTTGATGTCTCGCTCGTCTATCGTGCTCGCCGTCGGTCTGACGGGCATCGTGTTCGCCGTTGCGGTTCCTGTCCGGTCTTATGAACACGCGCGCAGCGCAGAGCGCGCCGCAGAGGAAACCCTCCTCGCCATCGACAACGCGCAGATCGCCTTCCGAGTGCACAACGGAGCGGGAGGATACGCAGCGGACCTGGCCAGCCTCGCCACAGCTTGTCCCGGGAGCACGGAGCCCAGTGCGTTTTCGAACGTGCATCCGTCCGATTACTCATTTCTGATCCGCCCTGCCCTGAGATCGAAGCCGGTCGGCCGGGACTGTCATGGTCGCGAGACCGTCTCCGACTACTACGCCGCGGCTGAACCCAAACCCGGCTCGACGCCACGGCAGGCGCTTGCGCTGACTTCCCGAGGCCGCGTCTACGTGTTCTTCGATGGTGTGGCTCCAACTGAGAGTGACATGGAGCTCGGTGGGCTAGCCGTGCCCTTCGATCAGCTCGATACCTTCAGGGTGTGGTGAACGTCTGTCGCGGCCGGCCTTTTTCGTTGCCCCGGACACGATGAAGGGAGATTTCCAGTCGCGACGTCGTCGGGAGCCATCGTCTACTCGTTCGATCCCGTTTCGCGCAGCTTCACGCGACGCGTACGCAGCTTTGATCCGAGCTCTATCGAACGCGCGGCGACGCTCGCTCGTCGCATACGTTTGCCTTCGGGATGTCAGTCGAGTCCGTGCGATTCGATGCTGACTGCGGGCCTGCCTGTCGGGCCATTAGCACATGCGCCACTAGACTAGTTTCTGTCGCGAAACTATGTAAAGCATTGTTGAATCGTAGCTTATTTGTTTCCGCTTGACTTGTATATGTGCGGTATGGCACATATACGACGTGCCGAGCAGGATCGAATCTCCAACGGATGTGGAACG
>DASPWV010000221.1:0-4334 GCA_035637635.1 Vicinamibacterales bacterium
GTGCCTGGGGTGCCTGGAGTGCCTAGGGTGCTCGATTGGACGTCGTCGCCGAGCACGACAACGCGTGCGGCGACGAGACGAGCCACTCGCGAGAGGAAATCCGCTGACGAGCGATAGTCGATTGGAACGATGACGACGCCCGCGATGATGCAGCCCCAATAGCACACGATCCATTCGGGACGGTTCTCGCCCCAGAGCACCACGTTCTGGCCCTGTTTCACGCCCGCGTCACGCAGGCGCTGCGCAAATGCGCGCGCCGCGCGCGTCACCTGTTCGTAGCTGTACCGCCTGACCCGATACCCATCGTCATAGACGAGAAACTCGCCTCGATGTGATTCCAGATCGTGGAAGAGGTCGATCAGCGTGTCACGCGGCACTGTTGTGACTGAATTATCATTCACGACAGCGTGTCCACGTCCAAGGCTCCTGCGGCGTTTATCGTCGGCGCTCATTACGACGCGTTTCTGCAACGCGCGTTGAATCACTTTTTCGACCGCGCGACGCTGGAGACGCAGCTGATTCCGTCGCAATCGGCGGCCGAACGGCTCGCCATCGATGCGACGGAGGATCCTGCGACGCTGGCCATTCGTTGGTTTGGCAACCGCTATCTCTTGCGTGTCCCGAAAAGCCGGCCGTTCACCGAGCACGAGGTGCGCTTTGCCCACGCCATTGGCGCTGTGCTCGAATCGCGACTGCGCGCCATCCTGAATCCGCAGCTGCTACTCGAGCGGGCTGGACTCTTCCGTGGCGCCATCGAGGATCGTTACGTCGGCGCGTTCTTCGATGGGACGCCGTATTCGCAGACGGCAGAGGGTGTCAGGTCCGAGCGTGTGGCCGAAGTGCTGGAGATACTGCGCGTCGCGGCGCTGTCCACATACGAAAACCAGCCGATTTCAACCGGCGTGGTGCTGCTCGAAGGTGACGAAGATCCGGTCGCTCCGTATCCGGCCGCTGAGCGTGATTGGCCGCACTACACCGGCGCGCTGACGTCAATCAAGAGCTTCTTTCGTCTCGCGGATGGCGTCCGGACCGTCTTTCTCGTCGCGCGCGACGGCCGTCTCCTGGACATTGTCGACATGCAGCGCTGGACGGCGCAGCTCAATTGCCGGACGGACCTGGTGGCTCCATGCGCGCGCGCGTACACAGCGCACGCATGCGCCACGATTGGGTCGAGGAACATCTGCATCCTGCTCAGCCCCGGACGCGAAATCAAGGTGTTTGCCGAAGGGGCACAGGTGTTTGCGTTTCGCAACGCCGACTGGCACCTGCTCGATCTGCAATCGAAGTTTCGGATGTGGCAAGAGGCGGTGGGACAGCCCGCACTGGCCCGGAAGCTTTTCCAGATCGCGCTCGATCTGGCCGATCAACGCGAGGGTGCACTGTTTGTGGTACTGCGGCACCCGCTCGATTCGATTGGAGAGCTCGTTGCGCCCGGGGACAGGCTCGACATGGAGCTCGTGGGTGAGCACTCGGATCCGGGGACGCCGTCGCGCCGCCATTTGTTGCACGTGCTGGCCGGCCGCACCATTACCGACCTCGATCCGAGTCTGCTCGATGCGGTTGCAACCCTGGATGGCGCGGTCGTGACCGATCGCAATGGACAGCTCCGAGCCATTGGAGCGATTCTTCGTCATCCACCGGCCACGCTTGGCGGCCACAGTGGCAGTTCCGAAGGCGCACGCACGACGGCAGCGATGGCAGCGAGCCGGTATGGTCCGGTGCTGAAGGTCAGTGAGGACGGCGTCATCACGTTCTTCGATAACGGCCGGGTCTGGGACATCTGAACGACTGAAGCGTATGCGAGTTTTTCTCACTGGTGCGACTGGCTATATCGGTTCGGCTGTTCTCGACGCGCTCCACCGGGCGGGGCATCAGGTCGTTGCCATCGCCCGAGATCGCGAGAAGGTTCAGCGGGTGAGCGCGCGCGGCGCGACTGCGATACTCGCGGAGCTCGGGACGCCGAAGCGATTCCTCGACGCCGTTCAGAACTGCGACGCCGTTATTCACGCCGCATTCGAGCGGTCGCCGCGCGGTGTGGACAAGGATCGACAGGCGATCGACATGTTGAGCTCGGCGTTGACGAACGGGCAGGGCGCGGTTCCGCGTGTGTTTGTCTACACGTCCGGAGTGTGGGTGCTCGGCACGAAGAAATCACCGGCTGCAGAGGACGCACCGCTCGAACCGGCGGCGCACGTGGCCTGGCGGCCATCGCACGAAGCGGCAGTGCTCGACGCCGGTCACAACAGCCTGCGGACAGTGGTCGTGCGGCCGGGAATCGTGTACGGCGGCTCGCGCGGGATCGTGTCGGATCTGCTGAAGGACGCCTTGAACGGCCTCGTTCGTGTGATCGGCAACGGAAAGAACTGCTGGCCGTGCGTGTACGATCGCGACCTCGCCGATCTTTACGTTCGGCTCCTGCAAACACCCGAAGCGGCTGGCGTATTTCATGCGAACGACGAGGCGGACGAACGCGTGAACGAGATCGTCGAGGCGATCGCGACGCATTTGTCGCAGAAGCCGGACGTGCGGCACGTGCCGCTTGCTGAAGCAGCCAAGAAGCTGGGGACGTATGCCGAAGCGCTGGCGCTCGATCAACGCGTCCGTAGTCCGCGTGCGCGGGCGCTCGGTTGGACTCCGTCCCTCCGGAGCGTCAGCGGCAACGTTGCGCGCCTGTTCGAGGAATTCCGTAACACGCGGGAAAGTTAGCAATCTGCAGGAGTTGATATGGGCGGACCGAGCAGCGAGGCCCGGCGTTTTGGTGCCGACTTCGTGCCCGGGATATCCTCGGTACATGCGCGGAGCGCCGTTCTTCATCGTCCTCGTCGCGGTGTCTATTTCGTGCCGGCAGCCCCCTGCTCCCGCGGCAGCGACGCCATCGGCGGGTCCGGCGCTGAATGAGATTCAGGAAGCGCCCATCAAGGCGCACATCAAGATGCTTTCGAGCGATCTGTTCGAGGGCCGCGCCCCGTCTACGCGCGGCGGCAGCCTTGCCGCGGAGTTTTTGGCCGATCAACTGATGGCGATGGGCATCGAGCCGGCTGGTGAGAACGGCACGTACTTCCAGCAGGTCCCGATTGTCGAATCCATCGTCGATCGCAACTTTGCGTTGAGCGTGCCGGGCCGGGCGTATCGCTATTACACCGACGTGGTCGCGTTTTCCGGGCTGGAACGCCCGCAGGTGCAGGTGCAGGGCGACGTCGTCTTTGTCGGCCACGGCGTCGTGGCGCCGGAACAGAAGTGGAATGACTACGAGGGCGCTGACGTCAAGGGCAAGTGGGTGCTGATCATGGTGAACGATCCGCCCGCGCCGCCGGACGAACCGAATCTGTTCGGCGGCAAGGCGCTCACCTACTATGGCCGCTGGACCTACAAGTTCGAGGAAGCGGCGCGTCAGGGAGCGGCAGGCGCGCTGCTGATTCACACCGACGAGTCGGCCACTTATCCCTGGCAGGTGGTGCAGTCCTCGTGGACCGGAACGCAGTATTCGTTGCCTCCGGTTGCCGGAACGCCGGCGCTCGGCATCAAAGCGTGGATGACGAACGACGCCGCGAAGGATTTGGTTCGACGCGGAGGCAAAGACCTCGACCAATTGCGTGCCGCCGCCGTGAAGCGTGGATTCAAAGCTGTACCCCTGACGATTCGGGCAGCGGCAACCCTCATGCAGCGGACGACGCGGAAGACGTCGCCCAATGTGATTGGCGTGCTCAAAGGCGCGAGCCCGCGGGCGGTCGTGTTCACCTCGCACTACGATCACTTCGGCATACGCGACCCGCAGCCCGGCGACAAGCCGGATACGGATCGAATCTTCAACGGCGCGTACGACAACGCGTCCGGCTGCGCGGGTCAGCTGATGATTGCGCAGGCCATGGCGCGCGCCGGCCAGAAGCCGCCCGGCTCGATGTATTTCATCTTCACCACCGCGGAGGAATCAGGTCTGCTCGGAAGCGAGTATTTCGCCACGCATCCGACGGTGCCGATCGATCAGGTGGCCGCGAACATGAACATTGACGGCATCAACTATCTCGGTCGAACGAACGATATCGTGCTGCTCGGCGCGGAGCGATCGTCGTTGGGACCTCTGGCCGAATCGTTGGCGAAAGAGCGCGGCCGAACGGTGGGAGGCGATCAGCATCCAGAGCGCGGCTACTTTTTCCGCTCGGATCATTTCCCATTTGCGAAGGCGGGCGTGCCGGCGCTTTCGATAAGTGAGCCGCGCGAATTTCTCGGACCAAACGCCGAGCAGCTGAGAAAGAAGCAGGAGGCCTACAACAACGTCGATTACCACCAGCCGAGCGATCAATTCGACCCGCAGTGGGACTTCAGCGGTGCCGTTG
>DASPWV010000222.1:0-1547 GCA_035637635.1 Vicinamibacterales bacterium
GCGTCCCGTAGTTCCGGCGACGCGCGGGATGCGCGGGTCGGTGGTGATGTTCGCAAACGGGGTGTTGAAAAGGAATGCGTTGCTGCCGAGCGTGAGCCGATTGTAAGTACGATTGTTTTGTGAGGTATTGTTATCGCTGTAATAATTCGAGAAAATGAACTCCGCCGGTACCTGGCTCGCGAATGCGATCGCTGCGGCCTTGTCGTTGCGGTCGAGTGCAGCACGGGCCGCACCGACGAGAGCGAAGTACCGCACCGAATCCGTTGCGGCGATAGCGTTGGGGTTGGGCGGCAACTGCGATTGGAGATACGCCTTTGCAGCAGTCGCAACGGTAATCGCTTCCTGGAAGCGGGCGATCGCGTCGGTGAAAATCTCCTCCGATGTCTTCGGAGGACCGAGATCGATCGGCGTGGTGCAATTCATCTCTCCCAGGTCCACGTAACTGTGGCCGGCATAAGCGAGCGCCCGTGCGACGCGAAGATCGCGGGATGCCGTATCACCGAGAATGACCTTGAGACGGTTTGACGCATCCTCGCCGAGAAAGCGCGCCCGCTGCAGCGGAGCGTAGAGGAAAGCGTTGATGTACGTCATGTCCGAATAGAGCTCGCGCCGATCGATCTGGCCTTCTTCGACGAACACCGCGCGATTGAACAGCTCGTCAGTCAGCTGGCCGTTCCAGTAGGTGATCTCGCTGTGTGCGAACTGGTACGCGAAGATAGGGCCGTTGGCGATGAGGCCAACGTATGCAGGCTGGTTTACCTGATCGACCTGGACGGCGCCAGGGTTATCGGCAATGAGGAAATCACTGCATGCTGCTGAACCGGCAAGGGCGAGCGCAAGCGCTCCGAGTTTCACGAGCCCCAACCGGCGTGAGAATGAGTTCGTATGTGTCATGATGTCGTTGCTCCGCATCAGAACTGGAGGTTGAAGCCGGCGGTCAGCCGGCGCATCATCGGCGCCGCGTAGGCGTCGACGCGGACGAAGCTCCGTCCGCCGTAGGTGTTCACTTCAGGATCAACTCCCTCGTAGTCGCTCCAAACCTTGAGGTTCCTCCCCGACAGCATGAACGTGCCGGCCGACGCGCCCGCGCGACCCACCAGCTCCTTCGGCAGGTCAATCGTCAGCGAAAGCTCACGCAGCTTCGTGAAGTCGCCCTTCTGTATCCACTCAGGCGATATCGATGTGCTTCGGTAAACCGCAAGCTCCCTGAAGAGGACGGAATCCGATCCTGTCACCGGGAAGCGCGCTTGCGCAACGTTCACCCGCGCGCAGTTGTCGTTCGCCGACTGGCAGCGGTTGCGCTCCTGGAGATTGAAGACGAAGAAACCGGCCTTGTGGTCGAGCAGCGCGTAAATGTGGAAGTTGCGGAAGAGAGTCAGCGTGTTGGAGAAGCTGATCTCCCGTGTCGGTGTTGACGGGCCGTAGTAACGCCGGGCGGTGTCGCCGGCGTTGAAGACTGCGGCGCCCGCCGTCGTCAGCAGTGCGCCTCCAGCCACACTTCCGCACGGCTGAGTCGCAACACCAGCCGGCGGGGTGTCAATACCGCA
>DASPWV010000223.1:0-9791 GCA_035637635.1 Vicinamibacterales bacterium
TTCCCGGACGTCGGGAAGTTCGCGTTCGGGGTCACGAACGCACGCTGGTCGACGCGACGCAACCGACCTGACATTTCTGTCTGCGGTCTTCTCGCTCGATGTCGTGATTTCGTGGCCATTCGGAGGATACGGGTATGCCGACCGGGACGATAGCACGGCTCCTGATAGACAAGGGGTTTGGGTTCATCCGCGACGAATCCGGGCTCGAGCATTTCTTTCACCGCAGTTCGGTGCGGGGGGCGGTGTTCGAGCTGCTGCGCGAGGGACAGCGAGTCGAGTTCAGCGTCGAGGAATCTCAAAAAGGCCCGCGTGCTGGTGACGTTCGTTTGATTGAAAGTTAACCTGTAATGCTTCCCCTCCCGGCCTCGGCAGCGGGGCCGGGGGTTGACTGCCCGATCCCGTCGAATGCCGCCATTCGGTTCCCGCCCCGGCGGCCGACTCCGCCTCCTCCTGTATGTCGCGCTCGTGCTCGCCGCCAGCGGCCTGCTCGGGCTGTGGGGTGTGCGATCGCTCGGCTACGTCCTGTACCACGAGGACCTGATCGAGCCCTCCGATGCGATCTTCGTCCTTGCAGGAGCCTGGCTGGAGCGCGTCGCTGAGGCGGGCGATTTGTATCGCGCTGGTCAAGCTCCTTTCGTCGTCCTCTCGCGCGAGCAGCCCGACAACGGCGAGCGCATGCTTCGCGCGCGGGGTATCGATGTTCCGAGTGTGCCCGATCTGCAGGTGAAGGCGCTCGAGGCGATGGGCGTGCCGCGAGCGGCAATCGTGGTGACGGAGCCGCAGGTGGCGACGGCTACCGAAGCAGCGACATTGCGCCGCCTGGCCGAAGAGCGGCAGTGGCATCGCGTGATCGTCGTCACCTCGAAATACCACACCGCCCGAGCGAAGCTGGCGTTCAACCGCAGATTGAAGGGGGCAAACGTCCAGATTCTCGTTCGCGGATCGCGATACGACACGTGGCCGCCGGATCACTGGTGGGACGATCGCATCTGGATCCGGTTCACGCTGATCGAATCGCAGAAGATGATTCTGTATTGGCTGGGCATCGCCGATTAGATCGAATGGATAGTGGAGGTGGCGACTCGCGGCCGGCGACGGTAAGCTGAATCGATCGCGGAAGCGAACGGGGCCCGGTGGCCCTCCCGGTCTTCAAAATCGGTCGCTGCCCTCTAGGGGGCAGGCTGGGTTCGACTCCCAGGCGCTTCCGCCAGAACGTCCATCACGGCGCGAATATCCGCGAGATCCGCCAGCACGACATCCGCCTGCGCAACCTCCAACTCACGCATCGTGTACCCGCCGGTCGCGACGGCAATGGCGCGGGCGCCGATTGCGCGCGCGCATTGGACATCCTGTGGTGTATCGCCAATCACAATCGCGTTGGCGCGCGCTGCCGTCGGAATGCGCCGCGTCTCGGCGCGCGCCAACGCAAGCCTCGCCAGCTCGTCTCGATGATGCGCCTCGTCTCCAAATGCTCCCCAGGAGAAGAACTGTCCGAGCTTGAAGTATTCGAGCTTGATGCGTGCGGCGCGTTCGTAATTTCCTGTGAGCAGTGCCAGGTGCATTTCGCCGCCAGCCGCAATCTGCGAAAGCAACTCGTGGACCCCGGGCATCAACCCTTTTGTTCCCGTGCCTGGCTTCAGAATTTCGTCTGCCAGCAGGTCGAGGTACGCATCGCGAAACTGTTGATGCGCCTCTCGCGTGTCCTCCAGCCCGGCACGCGCGAGCGCCTGCGACACGAGAAAGCTATCGGTCTGTCCAGCGATCTGCACCCCTTCAAACGCGTTTGCGACGCCGAAGATCCGCTCGAACGCCAGCGTCATCGCGCGCACGCCAGCGCGGCCACTGAGGAGCAGCGTGCCGTCGACGTCGAAGAGCACGAGGGCTGTCACTGGGATCGCTCGAAATGGATGTCGGTCGCACGAGGACCTCTTACCGTCCATTCAGGCGTGAACATCACACGCTCGTCGAGCCAGATGCTCGCGAAGTCGCCGCCTCGGATGTTCTCTCGAAGAAAAAACCAATCCAGACCGGCATCGTCCACGAGAAATCCGAAGCCGTGCTCGGGCAAAAGACGCGTAATGTGACCGTGCGGCATAACCGGCAGATTACCCGAAGAACCTGCGCCAGACACGAACCGGCTTGAGGGCGCCGGTCGCGGGCTCATGCGTCAGGAGAATGCCGCCGAGCGCACGGGCAAACACCTCATCCCCCGTCAACGCAAGCACCGCCAGCTTTCGCCGCGTGGCAATCGCCGCCAGATCGCGACCGAATCGCTCGACCGACTCGCGCGGCAATGTCGCCGATGGGTGCTCTGCGATCAGCAGCCGTGGGCCAAGGGCAAGCGCGCGCGCGATTCTGACGCGTGCCTGCGCCTCTGCGCCCGCAGAGCCGACGGGTGTCCGCCAGAATGTCTCAGGCAATCCAACTTCGCGCGCAAGCGATTCGACCGCGGGCCTCGTGTGCTCGCCGATGGGATCGATCTCGAGAGTAAACGGCATCGCGATGTTCTGCTCGATCGAGAACTGCTGAATGAGGACCGCACGCTCGGCGACGATGCCGACACCGTCGAGCATGGCCAGCCACGCTTCGCTGTCAGTCACGTCCGCTGTCGACTTGTCAAAGAGGCGGATTTCACCAGCGTCGGGCAGCAGGGCGCCCGTGAGAAGCCCCACAAACAGTTCCGCTGCGGACGCGTCAACGCCGGCGATTGAAACGACCTGTCCCTCTTGGACGACGAGCTCCTTCACCCGCAACGGTCGTAAGGCGTTGTAGTTCTTGACGAGATCCCGAACTGAAACGACGATGCTCACCGCTCGGCCTGCCCGCCGGCGTGACGACGGCGCGCGACAAACGCGTCAAAGTCCGCCTGCGGCAACGTCACTCCTCCAATGGGCCTTCGCGCGTCATTGCCGTGGTAATCGGATCCGCCAGTGACCGCAAGCTGCAGGCGCCCAGCCGTCGCAAGGGCGTCATCGCGCATCGCCTGCGTGTGATCGGTGTGATACGCCTCGAGGGCGTCAAGTCCTTCGCGGGCGAGCGTCTCCAGCAGTTCTGGCTCACGCGTCAGACCCGGATGCGCAAGTGACGCCAGACCGCCAGCGCGATGAATGATGTCGACCACGGCAACGGGAGCGAAACCGCGGCGGGGGACAAACGCGGGACGACCCGTCCCAAGAAGCTCGCGGAACGCGTCGTCGATCGAGCTGACGTAACCTGATTCCACGAGCGCGCGCGCCACTGCCGGCCGTCCAATCGCGGATCCTTCCGCGAGTGCCGGGTCCGACAACAGTCGCTCCACATCGATCGACATCCCGAGCTGCGCCAACCGCCCGGCTATCTCATGCAATCGCTCGACCCGTTGGGAACGCTGCCGTTCGAGAAAGCGCGCCAGCGGTTCGTTTCCTTCATCGATGAAATACCCAAGGATGTGGACGTCGCGACCGTTGTGCACGGATGTGATCTCGATACCGGGCACGAACGAGATGCCCGCCGCTCCTGCGTGCCGCCACGCGTCGTCGAGACTCGCGACCGTGTCGTGATCGGTAACGCTGATCGTGGTCAGGCCAACCTGTTGCGCACGTGCAACGAGCTCGGAAGGTGACAGCAGTCCGTCGGACGCTGTCGTGTGAAGGTGAAGGTCGATCATTAGTTTCCAGTTACCAGTTGTCAGTTCAAAGTTTAGTTTTTGCGTTGCGAATCAGGAAAGTCGCAAGTTCTGAGAGAGCGCAGAACTCTGAGAACTTGGCAACTCAACTTTGAACTGGTAACTGGAAATTGGAAACTGACCCGCGCGCGGTTCAGCGTCTAGATCGCGCCGCTAGGCTAGATGCGCGGCACCGTCGAGTGCCGACTGCTTTTCGCGTGCCTGGCAGCGCTGACCCGCGCCGGTTTGGCCTTTGCCTTGTTGCGATGCCGGCGCATCAGCGCACGGTATTCGCGGAGCAGCATCTCCAGGTGGTCTCGTTCCTCTTCGGCAAACTCAAGAAACACCTGCTTGCCCTCCGAATCCTCGAATCGCTCGCCGTACCGCTTGAAGAATCGATGCGACCCGCGCTCGCAGCGGATGCCGATCCGGTACGCCTCGAAGTCGTTGACGCCGTCGCGCAGCAGTTCGTCGGCTCCGCGGGCGAAAAGACCGTTTGCCGCTCCCTTGAAAAACAAGAATGTCGGACGCGACTCGAGGCGGGGATCCTGCTCGAGCAACCGGCGATAGCGCTCTTCCAGCGTGCCGAGATGATGCTTTTCCTCTTCGGCAAGGTGCTCGAACACGTGCCGGCCGCGCCGGTCGCGCGTGATGCGCGCGGCGCGCGTGTAGAACTCGAGACCGCTCCGTTCGGTGGCGATCGCGATTCTGAGCGCGTCGCGTGCGAACAGAAGCTCCGTCGTGGCCCCTTCGTCCGCAGGCGGCTTGCCGGTCCGGCACGATTCGCAGGTGCCGTAGATCTGAAGCACGCTCTGGCCTGCGGTAAAGCCGCGCGCAGTGGAGATTTCTTCAATCAGCGCTTCGATGTCCGAGCTCAAAAACTCGTACGAGCGGTTACAGCTCTTGCAGATCAGATGAAAATGGCGGGGATGACGATATGAGTGCTCGAAGCGGAACCGGCCTTCGCCGAAATCGACCTTGCGCGCGATGCCGGCGTCGACCATCCACTGAAGCGTTCGATAGACGGTCGCGCGGCTGATGTGATGGTCTTCGCGCTTGATGAGGTCGACCAGATCGTCGGCGCTGAGGTGCCCCTCCTGCCGGAGGAACACGTTGACGATCTGATCACGCTTCTGCGAGCGCTTGGTGCCCGCGGGGCGTAGTCGGTCGAGGTCCGGAACCGAAGACGTCATCTGACTTGCCCCGCGGCGCCAGTGGCGCTAGACCGTAAAGGACTGACCGCAGCCGCACGTCGAGGTGGCGTTCGGGTTCTTGATGGTGAATCCGCCCCCCGTGATCGTGTCGACGAAATCGACCTCGGCGCCCTTCAAGTAGCTGACGCTGACCGGATCCACGAACAGCCGAATGCCGTTCGACTCGAATGCCTGGTCACCGACGCCGCCGCTTTCCTCGATCATGAGTCCGTACTGAAAACCCGAACAGCCGCCACCCTGCACGAACACGCGAAGACCGCTGTCGGTCTTGCCTTCCTCGTTCAGCAGTTCCTTGATTTTCGCGGCTGCCGCCTCAGTCACCGTGATATTCGGCAACGACGGCGGAACGAAGGTCTGCACTGGGGTCTGAGTTTCTGTTTGCATGGTTGTCCCGTAACTGCGCCCGAGCCGGACGCTCTCAAAAGTATATCCGCCTTCCGCTGCCGGGCGCCTGGCGGAAATCCGACTATTATGGTCCTATTTTACCAAATGGGCAAGTTGAGCCAATTGTTCGGCCGATTCGTCCTCCAGGTCTTTGTGAAGGCTGTTTCCGTGCGCGTCCATCGTGACAATTGCCGGAAACGCCTTGAGCTGCAGATGCCACATCGCTTCGGGCGTACCGAATTCCAGCAGCGACACGCCGTCGACGCGTTCGATGCACCCGGCGTAATACTGCGCGGCGCCGCCGATTGCGTTGAGATAGACCGCGCCCGCGTCTTTCAACGCTTCGAGGGTCCGCCCGCCCATGCCGCCCTTTCCGATGACCGCGCGGACGCCGTACTTTCTAATGATGTCGGCTTGATACGGCTCTTCGCGAATGCTGGTGGTCGGCCCCGCGGCCGTGACTCTCCAGCCATTGCCGTCCTGTGCCACGACGGGACCACAGTGATAAATCACGGCTCCGCGGAGATCGACGGGCGGAGCGTGGCTCGCGAGATGATGATGGACCGCATCTCTTCCCGTGTATGCGGGGCCGCTGACCATCACCACGTCGCCGACCTCGAGCGAGCGGACAATCGCTTCGTCGAGCGGTGCGTTCAACGCGACCTCCTTGCCGGTGCGCTGGAATCCGGTCTGATCCATCATCGGAATCGTCGGTACCGCGGGGTCGCGATAGAGCCACTTCTCGATTGCACCGCTCATCGCGTTCAAGACCACACCCAGGCGACGGAACGCCCAACAGTCGTACGCGACCGAAACGAAAAAGCTGGCCGGCAGCCTGTTCAACGCGCCGACCTTGCACCCAATGAGCGACACGCGGCCGCCGAAGCCCATCGTCCCGATGCCCAGCGTATTGACCGTTCGCATCACCTCGGCTTCGAGCTGCGCCAGGCGATCGTCTGAGTTGATGTCATCGAGACTCCGGAACAGCTGCTCCTTTGCGTGCACATAACCGGAGGTGCGATCGCCTCCGATACAGACGCCGACGGCACCGGGCGCGCAGCCTTTTCCTTGCGCGTTCCAAACGGCGTGCAGAATGCACTTGCGAACGCCTTCGATTGTGCGATCCGCACGTCCGAGGTGAGGAAGTTCTGCCGGCAACGAGTACTGCGCGTTCATGTTTTCGCAGCCCCCGCCTTTCAAAATGAGCTTCACCTCGACGTCATCGCGTTCCCACTGCTCGCAGTGAATAATGGGCGTGCCCGGGCCGAGATTGTTCCCGGAGTTCTCACCCGTCAGCGAGTCGACGGAGTTCGGTCGCAGCTTGCCGCGACGCGTCGCTTCGGCGATGGCTTCGCGGATCTGAGTCTTCATCCACACCTGACTCACACCGACCGGCGCTTTGATTTCAAACGTCGGCATCCCGGTGTCCTGGCAGATGGCGCCTTCCGCGTCGGCGGCGAGATCGATGTTCTGGCCGATAATCGCCAGCGCCTGCGCCGAGCGCGACCCTTCGGGCTCCTCATTCATCGCGAGACGCATCGCGGCACGAACGTCGGGCGGCAGATCGGTAGATGTCTTGATGATGAGGCTCAGGACCGACTCGAAAAACAGTTGCATGGCGACGGGGAACTTTCGTCAGTATTCGCGAGCGGAGGCAGGCGAATACATCAGTTTACTGAAACGCCCGTTTCTCCCTCTCGATGGTTGGCGCCGGTTAACCGCAGAAGCGTAGATACAATAAGTTTCATCTGCGGCTATCTGCGGCTATCTGCGGCTAATCTGCGGCCATGTGCGGCCATCTGCGGCTAATCTCCATCTATGACCTTCCGCATCGAACGCGACCCACTCGGCGAATTTCAGGTTCCTGCCGACGCGTACTACGGTGTTCAAACCGCCCGCGCAGTTCAAAACTTCCCTGTCAGCGGCCTCACCGCGCCCGAAAGCCTTGTCACGGCCACGGTGCTCGTGAAGCGCGCCGCGGCAGAGGCAAATCGAACGCTCGGACGGCTCGAACCGGCGATTGCGGACGCAATCATTGCCGCTGCCGACGAGGTTCTCTCGGGCAAGCTGCGTAATCAGTTCGTCGTGGACGTTTACCAGGCTGGCGCCGGGACATCCCACAACATGAACACCAACGAGGTGCTCGCCAATCGCGCAGCCGAAATCCTCGGCGGCAGCCGCGGCACGTACGATCGTGTCCACCCGAACGATCACGTCAATATGGGCCAGTCGACGAACGACGTGTTTCCGACGGCTACGCGTCTGGCACTGCTGCTGCAGCACCCTTCGCTGATAGAGGCCGTCCGGATGCTTGCGGACGCTTTCGAGCGCAAGGCGCACGAATTCATGCACGTTCTCAAGGTCGGCCGGACTCATTTGCAGGACGCCGTGCCGATTACGCTGGGACAGGAGCTCGATGGCTACGCTGCATGTCTCAACAGCGCTGCGAAGACGCTCGACGATGGTGCAGTGGCGCTGCGGGAGCTGAATCTCGGTGCTACTGCCGTTGGCACTGGCCTGAACGCAGGCGACGACTACACAAAGCTCGCAATCGAAGCGTTGGCTGCGCGCACCGGAAGTCGAGTTGAACCAGCGAGGAATCGATTTCGCGTGACCCAAAGCATGGGCGACGTCGTCACCTACTCGGCGGCGATGCGCCGCCTGTCTGTGGAACTGGGAAAAATCTGCAGCGACTTGCGCCTGCTTTCGATGGGCCCGCGCGCCGGGATCGCCGAATTGCGACTGCCCGCCGTGCAGCCGGGTTCGTCGATCATGCCGGGCAAAGTGAATCCATCGGTGCCGGAAATGGTGAATCAGGTCTGCTATCAGGTGTTTGGCTGCGACGTCACCGTCTCGGCGGCGGCCGAGGCAGGACAACTGGAACTCAACGTGATGATGCCTGTGATTGCCTGGAACGCGCTGCACGCGCAAAAAATCCTGACGAACGCCAGCCGAGTCCTGCGCACGCGCACCATCGAGGGGCTCGAGGCCGACGAGGCGCGCGCGCGAGAGCTCATGGATCGCAGCACCGCGGTCGCCACTGCCTTGAGCCCGTACATCGGTTATGCCGCCACCGCGGAAATCGCAAAGGCCGCCGTGGCCAGCGGTCGAGCCATTCGCGAGCTGGTGATCGAACGCGGCTTGATGAAGCCGGAGCAGCTGGATCGCGTCTTGAGCGCACAGGCCATGACGCAGCCCGGCGTCGCGGGTGAAGAGAAGTGATCACGCGACGGCGCCCGCGGGTATTGCGCTATCTGTGCCTCCTTGCGCTGCTCTGCGGCATCGTGCCGCTTGCGGCGACGCCGGCGCAGCAGGGTCAGACTCCGCGGGCGCAACAGCACGGCCGCCTCTTTGCACCGACCGATCTGGGACTCCTGGAAGCGCCCGATCGCGATTTGTGGCAGCGGCCCGATCGAATCATGGACGTGCTCGGCGTCGCCGATGCGTCCGTCGTCGCCGACGTCGGCGCGGGCAGCGGCTGGTTCACGGTTCGCCTCGCGCGGCGCGTGGGACCCAATGGCGTGGTGTACGCGCAGGACGTCCAGAAGGAAATGCTCGCGTCGATCTCCCGCCGCGTGCAGCGTGAGGGATTGACGAACGTGCAGCCGGTGCTCGGCGAGGGCAGCGATCCGCGTTTGCCGCCACGAGCACGCGGCAAGCTCGACGCGATTCTCATCGTCGGCGTCTATCACGAAATCGACGATCGCATCACGATGCTGAAGAACCTCGCCGAGGCGTTGAAGCCGCAAGGACGTATTGGCGTGATTGACTTCACGTTGAAAGGCGGCGGCCCCGGTCCACCGATGGAAGAACGCGTCGATCCGCAGGTCGTGATCGGTGACGCCACGAGCGCAAAACTCAAGCTGCTGTCACAGGAATCGTTTCTGCCGTATCAGTATTTTCTGGTGTTCGCGAAACAGGCGAAGACGACGGACGCGAACGAACCAAGAACTAAGAACAACGAACTAAGAACCAAAAACTAAGAACCAAACCCGCGACCACGAACGAGGAACGAAGGCCCAAGTTCTTACTTCTTGCGTTGTTGCGTTCTTCGTTCTTCGTTCTTAGTTCTTGGTTCCCGTGCGAAGCTTCCAGACGCTCGGCAGAATAGGGCTCGCCAGATACACTTTCATGAGGTCCGGCAGCACGAACGGGTACAAACCTGCGGCGAGAGCCGCTTGCAGGCCGATGGGTGGCTGACTTGGGAGCGACGCGAAATACGCGAGCCACAGCACACCGCCGGCAAAAATGGTGGCGAGGCCTGCGAGCATGCCGAGCAGTGACGTCACGTAGCGGCGATCGTAGCCGCGCGCGGCAAGCGAGCCGGTGATGAATGCGGCGACTGGGTACGCGAGCAGGTAGCCGCCGGTGGGTCCGGCAAGTCGTGCAATGCCCTGCGGCAGGATCGGCGACGCGGCAAAGACAGGCAGCCCTGCGATTCCGAGCAGCAGGTAGAGCGCCTGACTTGCGGCGCCGAGCCGCGGCCCCAGGGCAGCCGCGCCGAGCAGGACAACGGTTGGCTGCAACGTGAGCGGCACCGGTGTGAACGG
>DASPWV010000224.1:0-11871 GCA_035637635.1 Vicinamibacterales bacterium
TGGAATTGCCGCGGTTGATAGAACACGTCCGTCGAGCTCGCGGGCTGCAGATACGTGTTCGAGCCGTACACGCCATTGAAGCTGGTGAGATTCTCGATGTTCAGCAGGTTGAACGCCTCGACGATGCCCTGCAGTCGAATCCTGCCAACCTCGACGGTCTTCGAGATCCGCAGATCGAGCTTGCAGTCGTTCTTCGTCGTCCGCTCGCTGTTGCGTGCAATCGTGCGTCCGGTCGCATCCAGCCAGCGCCCGGTGCCGGTGCCGAAAGGATCCAGATTCGTGCGGGTGTTGATGGGCCGCTTCGAACCGGCAAAGAAAATAGCGGCGACCTGGACGTTCCACGGCAGATGCGTGGCGTCGTTCACGATGAAGCGGTGCCGCTGATCGCTGGCCGAGAACGCCCATTCGTCGGCCAGGTTGAACGGGTTGGTCACGCCGTCGAACCGGTTGCTCTCGTGATCGCTGTGGGTCCATGAGAGCGTGTAGCTGCCGGAGAACTGCGATCTGGCCCACCTCGGGCCGAGCTCGCGTCCGTGGAAGCCGAACTGCCAGCCGTTGTACAGCGATCCCGCGGTCGTCTCGTATTGCGTGATGTCGATGAACTGGGAGTACGGACGGCCGTACACGCGCGGATCCTTTGGCAAATGCGTCACGGGATCTTCGAAGAAATTGATGCGTCTCGCGCGGGGCTCGTTGAAGCCCTTCGAGTGCACGAAATCGAGCTGCAACGCAAACTTCGACCCGAGCTGCTGCGCCACGCCGAGCGAGACCTGATCCTGCGCCGGCGTCTTGTAATCGTTCGCGATGACGGTCATGTCGCGCGGCAGGTTCTGCCGCTTGAGATCGTCGAACGTCACCCCGCCAAGCGGATCGGTATACGACGGATTCAACACGGTGATGCTCGCATACTGGAACAAGAGCTGCCGCCGCTCGTTGCTCGTGATGTTCAGCAGCACCTTGTCGAAGTTACGCCCGTAACCGCCGCGTACGATCGTGCGCCCGCTGCCGAGCACGTCGTACGCGAAGCCAAGACGCGGCGCGATGTTGTTGTAGTCGCCGCGCTTCTCGCCCGGCTCGATCGGATTGTGCAAATCTTTGTTGACCGTGCCGGTTTCAAGGTCGTACCGCATGCCGAGGTTCAACGTGACGCGGCGCGAGATCACCCAATCGTCTTTCACGAAGCCGGCGTACGTCGGGTTGTTGATGGTGTACGAGGGGTCGCCCAACACCACCGAATAGCGCGTCGGCGCCGGATAGGTTCGCGGGTCGTTCGGGTCCGCGGGATCGCGCGAGAAGGTGTACGACGCGCCGTCCGGCGTGCCGCTCGGAAAGGCGCCCCAGAACTTGGGCCTGAAGAATTGGAATCCCGTCTTCAGGCTATGCTCGCCGTGCCACGAGGGGATGAAGTAGCTGAGCGAGTTGTTGATCTGGATGTTGAATTCCTTCCACCACTGGGGCGAATTCGTCGGTGAGCCAATCACGATGGACGGGAACGTGTGCAGCGGCATCGTGGAGTTCGAGAGGAGCTGGTTGTCGATGGCCGAGAAGCCCGCGCGAATCTCGTGCACCATCCGGCTGCTCACCACCCAGGTCTCCCCGATCGAGAGATCGCGGTTCTTCGACGGACGGCTGTAGCCATTGGAGAGCGCCGAACGCTCGCCGACGCCGACGTTGATCTGCTCCCAGTTGTAGATCGACGATCGCGCGAACAGCCGGTGGGCGTTGTTGATTTGGGCGTCCACTCGACCCGTCGTGTAGTGCCGCGTGATGCCGTTGTCCACCGGCACGTCGAAGGCCGCGAAGCCGGTTCGCGGAATCGCCTTCAGGTCGCGGTGCTGGTACTCGTAGCTCGCAAAGTAGAACGCACGATCGCGGCGGATGGGGCCGCCGCCGTTGGCTCCCATCTGCTTCTCGTGGAAGGTTTCGACCTTGTGTGTAAAGAAGTTGGGTGCATCGCCGAGGTCGCTGTCGCGCAGGAACGCGAACGCTGTTCCGCGAATCTGATTGCTCCCCGACTTGGTGACGGCATTGATGACGACTCCGGCGGCGCGGCCGTACTCGGCGTCGTAGCGGTTGGTGATGACCTCGAATTCCTGGATGTTCTCCTGGCTGTAGCCCTGATTCGCTCCGCCGCAACACTGACCGCTGACATCGACGCCGTCGACCTGATACTTCGCCATGTCGCTGCCGCCGAATCCCGCACGAATCGTCCCCGGATTACCGCGCGCGCCAGGCACGAGCGCCACCAGGTCGAGCCAATTGCGGCCGTTGAGCGGCAGGCTCTCGACCTGCGTCGCCGTGACGCGTCCCGCAAGATCGGACTTCTGCGTTTCCACGAGAGGCGATTCGCCGGCAACGGTGATGGTCTCCTGCAGCGTTGCGACTTTCATCGTGAAGGTGAGCACCGCCGACTGGCCGACTTCGAGCGGCAGATTGTCCTGGACGATCGTGTTGAAGCCGGTGAGCTCGAGTTGCAATCGATACCTGCCCACCTGCAGTGCGGGCATCAGAAACACGCCGCTCGTCGACGTGACCGTCGTGCGCGTGGTGCCGGTATCGATGTGCGTCGCGGTGACGGTGACGCCCGGCAACGTGCCGCCGCTGTCGTCGAGTACGGTCCCGCGAATTTCCGCCTGTCCTACCTGTGCAAACGCCGAAGAGCCAACCGTCAGGACGATCGCGAGCGCGGTCAGTCGAGCGCGGCCCCAGTCTCTGACTTGCATGTCAGCCTCCTTCCCAGCCCATTCAGTTCAACGACAGGTTTCCCAGCAGCCGGCGGGGCTGAAGCCCCGCCACTGCAATTCGGTCACGTAGTGGCGGCCCTTCAGGGCCGCCACTAGCCGGCGGGGCGGACCAGCATCCGCCAAGGCTTCGGCGGTCCGCCACACCTTTAGCGAACGCGGAAGCCCCGCGACTACGTATCAGCGCTTCTTCTCTCCCGTTTGTTCGCGCTCGCGATTGAGCTCGACGAGGTCGACGCTTTCGGCCGATCGGCCGAGCAGGTGCCGCGCGAAGTAATCGCCGCGCAGCCAGTTCACGTAGCCGGCAACCGGCTGATACGAATGCCGCACGCCGGGCAGCACGAACATGTCGAAGCGCTTGTTCGCCTTGATCAATGCATCGGCCAGACGATATGTGTTGGCCGGGTGCACGTTGTTGTCGATGTCCCCGGTGATGAGCATCAGGTGTCCCTTGAGATTTTTCGCGAGCTGCGAGTTCGTCTCGATGTCGTACTCGAACGAGACGTCGCCGTCTTTTTCGACTTCCTTGACGCCGTGATGCTTCTCGCTCCACGTGTTGCTGTAGATGTTGTTCTCGTGGTTGCCCGACTCGGACCAGCCGACCTTGAAGAAGTCGGGATACACGAGCATGGCGGCCGCGGTCATGAACCCGCCGCCTGAGTGGCCCCAGATGCCGACGCGCGTGAGGTCGATGAAGGCGTGGCGTCGCGCAAGCTGCTCGATGGCCGCCTTCTTGTCAGCCAAGCCGTAATCGCGCAGGTTGCCGTATCCGTAATTGTGGTACCACTTCGAGCGCTGCGGATTGCCGCCCCGATTACCCACCTCGATGACGATGAAGCCAAACTGCGCCAGTGAGACGTTCGGACTGCGGGGATTGAACGTCTTCGTAACGCTTTCGGTCTGCGGGCCCGGATACACGAACGCGATAATGGGGTACTTGCGCGTCGGATCGAAATCAAACGGCTTGTACATCACACCGTACAAATCGGTGATGCCGTCATCGGCTTTCACGGTGAACGGTTCGGCGTGCTTGAAGCCCGCGTGCAGGAGCGGCTCGAGGTCCGGCGTCTCGAGATCGAGTAAGCGGTTGCCGAGCGTGTCGTAGAGCGCGGCTTTCGGCGCGGCATCGACGCGTGAGGCGTTGTCCACGAAGAACTTTGCCGAGTCGGTTACCGACACGGCGTGGGTCGCGTCGCCGCCGTTGAGCAGCTTGAGTCCCGATCCGTCGAAGCCGACGCGGTACAGATGGGTGTAGTACGGATCCTCGCCCTTTTCGTGTCCGGCGGCGGAAATGTACAGGACCCTCGCCTTGTCATCCACGCTGTCGATTGCGGTCGCGACGAACTCCCCCTCGGTGATGCGGTTCCTGAGGACGCCTGTCTCGGCGTCGTACAGGTAGTAGTGTCCCCAGCCATCGCGCTCGGACCAGAACACGAGCTCGGTTCCGCCGCTGACAAGCCGCATCGGTTTCGTCTCGACATAGGTGTTCAGCCGCTCTTCGATGAGCGTTTTCGCGTCGCCCGACTCGGTGTCGGCGAGAACGACGTCGAGCCGGTGCTGATCGCGGCTCTGGCGAATCAGGTACAGCTTCCGCGGCGAGTCGCTAAGCCATTCGGCGGCAATTGGCCGGCGTGGATCGCGTTGCTGATTGGTGCGCTCGGCCCTGGCCACAATCGCAAGCGTCTGATCCTTGAAACGATCCGCTTTGATCGTGACACGCGATTTCGACGTGCGATCGAAGACGTTCAGCTCGGACTGCGGAGCGTTCTTTTCACCTGGCATCGCGTAGCGGTACGTCTCGAGCGTCGGTCTCGGTGACGCGAGGGCGTTGATCACCCACAGGTCGGCGACTTTGCGCGAGTCGCGCCGCACCAGCGCGAACTTGTTCGAATCGCGCGACCAGACGATCGGGACGGTCGGCGTGCGGCCCGTCTTGTCCGTGATCTCGCGCTCGCCTTGTTGGCCACTCTCACCCTCGTCGCGCTGCTCCTGTTGTTGCTGCTGCTGCTGCTGCTGCTGCTGTTCCTGCTCGCGGAGCTGTTGAATCTCACGCTCGGACCGCCCGTAGCTGTAGTGCTCCTCGCCGTCGGTTGTCAACTGCACCTCGACGATCGTCTGATCGTCCGCACGCTTGAGCGCCTTCGCGTAACTCTCCGCGTCCATCATGAAGAGGTTGTGTTTGCGGGCGAAGATCACGGTCTTGCCGTCGGGAGAAATCGACGCCCACATCGGCGCACGCGGCTCCTCCGGCGAGTTGTCGAGAAGCGTGACGGCACCGGTGGCGAGATCGTATTCAAAGCGCAACGTTCGATTTTTCGGCCGCGTCGCGGGCGGAGGCGCGCTTCGGTCGCGTTGCTGTGGCTGCAGTCCATCGTCCTCCTGCCGGACCGGCGTCCGGCCGGAACCGCCGCCCGGGTCCGTCGTTTCACGTCGCGCGGGAGCCGCGATGACCGCGTCGGACGGAACCTGCAGGTCGAACTGGAACGCAGAGTCGGTCTTGACGAAGCGCACCGTCGAAAACGGCAGGTGCTGCGCGTCGTACGGAATGCGCGTGATTGAGGTGAGCGTTGCGGCGAGCCTGGCGTGATCGAAGAGAGGGGCTTTCGTGCGCTTCAACGGATCCACGAGCGAGAACTTCCGGCCATCGCGCGTCTGGTACGCGTACCAGAAGCGGTCGCTCGTTTCGAGCCAGCGGGGCGTCACCGTCGTCTCGAAAACAAGCTTCCCGACTTTTTGCGGCGTCCACTGCGCCGCAAGGTCGTAATTGGGCGCGGGTGTCAGATCCGATTTCTGCGCCTGCAAGACGGGCGTGGCAAACACGAGGCACAGAACGCAGGCACCGATCACCGAACGCGCGACGGAGGTGTGAGCGTGCACCATCTGCAAACTCCTTGAGCTGCAACTGCAATTGCGTCGAGGGTGTCGAAGGATGCGAAGCCGCGAGTATAATTCGCGCGCGAACGGAGGCAACACCATGAAGCATCACACGATCACCGGCGGCGGCCGTGTGCAGCTCCACCTGATCGAGACGGGCAATCCAAACGGCCGTCCCATTCTGTTCATCCACGGCTTCTCCCAATGCTCGCTGACATGGACGCGACAGCTGAGCTCGAGCCTCGCCGAGCGCTACCGGCTGGTCTCGATGGACATGAGGGGACATGGCCTCTCAGACAAGCCGCGGGACGCGTACGCGGACTCCAAACTGTGGGCTGACGATGTCGACGCGGTTATTCGGACGTTGAAGCTCGATCGGCCTGTCCTCTGCGGCTGGTCGTATGGGCCGCTCGTCATGCTGGATTACGTCCGGCATTACGGCGAGGAGGCCATCGGCGGGATGGTTTTCGTCGGCGGTATCACGAAGTTGGGCAGTGAAGAGGCGCTCTCAGTCCTTACCCCTGAGCTACTGAGTCTTGTACCGGGGTTCTTTTCCGAGGATCCGGAAGAGAGCGCACGCAGCCTGCGGTCCGTGCTGCAGATGTTCTTCAGCGAGCAGCCGTCAGACGAGGACCTGTCCCGCATGCTGGAGTACAACCTGTCCGTTCCGCCCTACGTCCGCCAGGCGCTCTTCTCCCGCTCGTTCGACAATAACGATCTGTTGCCAACGCTCCGAAAACCAGTGCTGATTCTTCACGGTGCTCAGGACGCGATCGTCAGGACAGCGGTCGTCGATCAACACAAGGCCAGTGTGCCTCACGCGCACGTTCAGATCATGGCGACGGCGGGACACGCGCCGTTCTGGGATCATGCGGCAGCATTCAACGAACACCTGCGGACGTTTTGCGAAAGATTGGAAGCCCAACCTACGTAGCAACGCTTGCGCGACATGTCCTTCCGCGCAGCGGTCTTTCCGGCGAAGCCGGTCCGTCCGGCGAAGCCCGGTCCCTCCGGCGGGGCCGGTCCGCCTTCGCTCGCCCAGCCCCAAACGAGCTTCGGCGAGACGAGCCCTAACAGCTCACGCAGCGGTGGTTGTTCACCGCTCCGAGCTTCTCGAGCAGTGCAACAGTGTCGGGGAACGGCTGCACGCGCTGAACCGGACCGTTGGCCATGTCGACTGTCGTCTGGCCGCTTCGGCTCACCGCTTTGACATCGGCGCCCTTCGACACCAGGTAGCGAATCAACTCGTTGTCGCCGCGCGACGCCGCATGATGCAGCGGCGTGTATCCGTTGTGATCTCTCGCGTTGACGTCGGCGCCGAGCTCTTCGACGAGGAACTTCACAGCGGGCAGCCATCCATCGGGGACATGACGATGAGTGTTGCCGGCAAAGCCGAGGCCGTAGCCGACACCGGTGGCTGCGTGGATAGCCGCGACGGCCGGCCCGCCAAACGGAATCGGCGGCAACCCTGAAACGTCGGGACCCGTAAAATCAGGGCCGCCCTCTTCGTAGCGCTCCGGCACTTTTGCCGTGCGGATGTTCGGATCGGCGCCGTACTTCAGCAGCAGGCGCATCGCAGGGAGATCGAGCGTGTAAGCGGCGAGCCAGAACGGCGTAGCACCCGTGCGATCGACGCCAAGAAGATCGCGGTTGTAGGTGGTGTACCAGAGCGACTTGGTCAACCGGGCATCGGGATCAGCGCCCGCCTTCAGCAACGTCTCGACGAGCTCGAGATATCCAACCTGCTGCTGCATGTAATCAGCCGGCTGCGGATGCCGCGACTTCGGCGCCCACTGCATGTTGAGTACCCCGTACAGGGGTGTCGCGCCTGCGTCGCTTGCCACGCCTACGTCTGCGCCGTGCTTCAGAAGTTCCATGGCGAGATCGAAATGGCCATTGATTGCGGCCATCAGCAGCGGGCTCGTGTGATCCGCCGCACTCAGTTGATTGATGTCGGCACCGCCATCGAGCAGCGCCAGCACGGTTTCCGTTAGCCCTTCGCGCGCGGCCAGAAGCAGCGCGGTGAGTCCGCCGTGCGCGCCAACCAGGTCCGCATATCCCAGCGGCTCCGGCTCGCCGCCGTTGTCGTCGTTTCGCGCAGGCCGCGCCGTCATCGGCCCCGCCGGGCCGCGCGAACCAGCCGCCGCAGCTTTCGCCGCGAGCTCTTTCTGAATGGCAGCCACGCGCGCGTTTCGCTCACGGCTTTCGATGCCGTCGTCGCGGTTCCGCGCGCTGATGTCCACCACCTTGCCGGTCGCCCGCAGGTCGGCGCCGCGGGCAATGAGCGCCTTGACTGCTTCGGTTCGTCCGCCTGCCGCAGCAAACATCAACGGCGTTTGTCCCCACTCCGGCTCGCGTGCATTCACCTCGGCGCCGCGATCGAGCAGCGCCACTATCGCGTCGCCGCTCCCGGATGCGGCCGCGAAGTGCAGCGGCGTCGCGCCGGTCGTGGTCGCGGCGTTGACATCCGCCTTCGCATCCACCAGCAAGCGGACGACGGCCGCGTGGCCACCCTTGGCGGCAATATGAAGCGGCGTGTGGCGTCCGATGCGCGTCCCTGCCCCAGGATTGGCGCCGCTCTTCAGGAGCAGCGTCGCAAGCTCGGCATCGCCGTGTTCAGCGGCCCAGTGCAGCGCGGTCATGCCATCGCCCTGCGGCTCGTTTACGTCAGCGCCTTGTTTCAACAGAGCGCGCGCCGCGGAGACGTCACCGCGCATTGCCGCATCGGCAACCTTGGTGGCGCCAGTGGCGGCGAGGGGCGCGGCGCCGTATAAACCGGCCAGGAGACCCGCAATCACCAGCGCCGTGAGACGACGGTCGATAGACATGTCAGGCTCCAACGTCACAACGAGAAAGTTCCGGTCGAGTCGCCGAATCGGTCCATGTCGGTGAGACCAATCTTGTGCATCAGCGTGAGCATCACGTTCGACATGGCCGTTCCCGGCTGCGCCTTCACGTGCACGTTGCCGGCCAACTGACCATTTGCCCCGCCGAGCACGATCAACGGGCAGCGCTTGTGATTGTGCACGTTGCCGTCGCCCATTGGTGAGCCATAGATGATCAGGCTCTTGTCCAGGAGCGAGCTATCGCCCTCCTGCAGCGACTGCAGCTTGCTCAGGAAGTACGGCAGCAGGCTCACGTGATACCGGTTGATCTGGCCGAACTCCGTGATGTTCGAAGGCTTGTTGCCGTGGTGCGACGCCGGGTGGAAGCCCTTCGTGACGCCGCTTTCCGGGTAGACGCGGCTCGACGCGTCGCGTCCCATCTTGAACGAGAACACCCGCGTGACATCGGCCTGGAACGCGAGCGCCTGCAGATCGAACATGAGTTTCACATGCTCGTCGAAGGAATCGGGCACACCCGCAGGCGCCTCTGGCAGCTCGCGCGCCTCGCCGGTGGTGTTGCGCGCTTCGACCTTCTGAATGCGGCGCTCGATCTCGCGAATGTCGTCGAGGTAGCGTTCCATCCGTTGCCGATCGCTGGGCTCGAGGCGACTATTGAGATCCGCGACCTGGCCGGTAATGTAATCGAGGACGCTGCTCGTCGCGCGCAGTCGCGACGTGCGTTCTTTCGCGGAGCCTCCGGCCCCGAACAGCTGATCGAACGCCATCCGCGGGTCGCGGATCATCGGCAGCGGATCGGTGGGCGACGCCCAGCTGATCATGTCGGTGTACACACACGAGTACCCGTACGCGCAGCCGCCTGCCTGATCGACGTTCTCGATGCACAGCTGCATCGAGGGAATCGGGGTGTCCTGTCCAAAGCGCGTCGCGTAAATCTGATCGAGCGACACCCCCGCGCGGACGTCGGAGCTTTCCGTCTGCTTGGGATGGGTTTGCGTGAGAAACACCGCGCTCGATCGGAAATGATCGCCGCCGATCTCCGCCGGCATGATGGCTTCCGCCGGCCGCACATCCGTATCGCTGACGATCGACAAGTACTTGCGAAACGGCTCGAGCGGGCTAAGCGCGCTCGGCGTCAGATCGAAGTCATGTCCGGTCGCCGCCGGCGACCAGAGGTGCTCGTTTGCGCCCCAGTCGCTGCTGCCCGCCGCGCCATGGACCATCTCGATGCACACGAGCCGCGTGCGATCGAGAGACGCCGCACTTGCCGTCGATCGCCACAGACTCGCCGCCGGCACCATCGCGTCAAGGAACGGCAGCGCCACAGTAGCCCCCAACCCGCGCAACACCGTGCGGCGAGGGATGTGCTTTCGGGCAATGAAGGCCATGCTCCTATCTCCTTGCGTCTGCAGTGAACGTTGATCGATCGGCCGCTTTCATCCGGAAGGCGGGACTTTTCACGATTCCGACCACGAAGGCCGACAGCCGGTAATCGACGCCTTCCGCCTGGCGGATGATGCCGCGAATGGTTGCCATGTCGGCGTGATCGACCCGGCGTCCAAGCGCGTACGTCATGAGGTTCTCGGTAAACGTGCGGACGAGCGACGTCGATCGTTTGAGCAGCGCCTGTCGCAGATCGTCAGGTCCCGTGAGGGAGCTGCCGTCGTACATCGAGCCGGTCGCGTCCACGGGCGCACCGTTGTCGCGGATTCGCCACGCGCCGGTGACGTCGAAGTTCTCCAGAGCGAGACCGATCGGATCCATCATGCGATGACACGACGTGCACGCCGGGTTGGCGCGGTGCTGTTCCATTCGCTCGCGCACCGTCCGAAGCCGGCCGTCTTCGGCTTCCGCAGTGGCCTCGAGGTCGGGCACGTTCGGCGGCGGTGGCGGTGGCGGCGTGCCGAGCAGCACCTCCATCACCCATTTGCCCCTGAGCACAGGCGACGTTCGGTCTGCGTGCGACGTGAGCGTGAGAATGCTGCCGTGTCCCAAAAGTCCTCGTCGCCGCGCGTCGGCATACTGCACCTTTCGGAAGTCATTGCCGACCACGCCCGCAATTCGGTAGTGCCGCGCCAGGCGCTCATTCACGAACGTGTAATCAGCGTTGAAGAGATCGAACACCGGCCGGTCGTCGCGGACGATGTGGCGGAAGAAGAGCTCCGTTTCCTGCTGCATCGCGGTTTTGAGCTGCTCGTCGAAGTCCGGATAGATCCGCACGTCGGGGTTGATCTTTTCGAGATCCTGCAGGCGCAGCCACTGCGCGGCGAAACGCGACGCGAGAACATCGGAGCGCGGATCGGCGAGCATGCGGCGCACCTGTTGATCGAGCACCGCCGGCGTCGAGAGGCGGCCGGCGTTCGCCGCACGGAGCAACTGTTCGTCCGGTCCCGCGGCCCACAGAAAGAAGGACAGACGCGACGCAAGCTCGATGTCGCTGAGCGCGTACGCTGCCGTCGGGTGCGAGGTGACCGGTCTCTCCTCGAATCGGAAGACGAACCGCGGACTGGCGAGAATGCCTTCGAGGGCCATTCGGATGCCCGCCTCGAAGCCGTCGTCGGCCGAACCCTTCTTGTAGAGTCCCATCAGCGCAGTGAGATCGCGTTCGCTCACAGGCCGCCTGAACGCTTGCGAAGCGAGTCGCGACACGATGTCGTGCGCGCAGACCACCTGCTGCGGTCCTGTCTTCGGACGGCATGTGAAGATCTTTTTGCGGCTCGGCGTTTGCGACACACCCGTCGTGGCGAATGGACCCGTAATGGCGAGATCGCGCAGATGCGGCAGCGTTGTAAACCCGTACGCGTCGGCGATGCTCGTGCTGGCGAGCGACCAGTCGAGCGGCGAAATCAGATCCTGCGCGGGACCTTCGAGCCGCTGAATGAACGCCGCGGAAACCCGATGCGGTCCTGCGGTGATCGCAACCGGCTCGGTTCGCAGGTTGACGCCGTCCGGATCAGAGGTGTTCATCCAGCGATCCACGTCGAGCAACCGAACGCGCGCGCCATCGATTGAGATTTCCACCTGTTCCGGCGCTTGGGCGGTGTGCAACGCGGCGCGGCCGTTGCCATACAACGCGCCGGTCGTCTCGTGATAGAACGACACGCGGAACCGGTACTCGCCGTCGGCGGGAAACGTGTGCAGCACCGACAGCCCGCCGCGCGTTCCATACGGTGCACCCTCGACGTGCTCGCGCTGCGACGTCCAGCGCGACACGCCGTACGTGGCTTCCCGCGCGGTTGCCGAGGGATCGCCGACTGCGAGCCGGCTGATCTCTGCGGCGGCCGTCAGATACCCCTGCATCAACGTGGGCGACAGCAACTGCGCGTCGGCGATGTTGTCGAAATTGGCGCTTTTCGTGTCGAGCGGCAGGTAATCGCCTGCGTTGACGTCGAGCGCGAGCAGATCGCGAATCG
>DASPWV010000225.1:0-4084 GCA_035637635.1 Vicinamibacterales bacterium
TGAACGGCGACGTTTACGGCTACAAGAACCGAGAGTTCATGCGGTTCGCCGAGCTGCCGCGCCGGACGTCGCGGTCGTTCGTTCTGGCGATCGGAGGTCCGTCGCCAACCGGGATGCTGATGGAGAACCGGTGGAAGCTGGTGAAGCCGCTCGAGATCAGTGCGACAATCGATGCCTACCAGAGTTTCATCGCGAGCACTCATGCGGACCTTGGGATCGCGAAGCACGCCTACGTCGCATCGCGCTCGGGCTGGTTCAGCGATCGCAGCACTTGTTATCTCGGCGCTGGCCGGCCAGTCCTCCATCAGGACACCGGCTTTACCGACTGGCTTCCGGTGGGAGAGGGGGTGATTCCCTTTTCAAGCATTGAGGAGGTGCTCGATGGACTTGAACGAATCGATGCCGATTACGATCGGCACTCGCGCGCGGCGCGCTGCATCGCCGAGGAACACTTCGAGGCGTCCACGGTCGTCGGTCAGATGCTCGACAACGCGGGGATGCGCTAGGTCCGCATGAAAACAGAGACAGAGCGAAGCTGGTCGGTGGACAGGCCTGTCCGCGAGAGCTACCTGATCTTCGGAAGTCCGCAGCTTCTCGAGGCGGAAATCGACGAGGTGGTCGCGACGCTGCGGAGCGGCTGGATTGGAACCGGGCCGAAGGTCGCGAAATTCGAGGAACAGTTCCGGAGCTACGTCGGCGCGGAGCACGTCGCGGCCGTCAACTCCTGCACGGCAGCGCTCCACCTCGCGATGGTGGCGCTCGGGATCGGGCCGGGCGACGAGGTGATCGTCCCGGCGATGACGTTCGCCGCAACCGCGAACGTTGTCATTCACGCGGGCGGTCGACCGGTGATGTCGGATGTCGGACGTGACACGATGTGCCTGGATCCGGAGGATATGGCGCGCCGCGTCACTAACAGGACGCGCGCAGTGATTCCGGTTCACTTCGCCGGAAGAGCGTGCGACATGCGTGCGATCAACGATCTCGCAGCGGCGCATGGTCTCAGGGTGATCGAAGACTGTGCCCACGCGATCGAGACCCTTCTCGACGGCCGTCACGCGGGAACACTCGGCGACATCGGCGCGTTCAGCTTCTACGTGACGAAGAACGTGGTCACCGGCGAGGGCGGGATGGTGACGACGGCGAATCGCGAGTGGGCCGAACGCATCAAGGTGCTCGCACTTCATGGGATGAGTGCCGACGCGTGGAAGCGATTTTCGGATGAGGGGTTCAAGCAGTACGAAGTCGTAGTGCCCGGATTCAAGTACAACATGATGGACATGCAGGCGGCGCTGGGTATTCACCAGCTGGCGCGGGCCGAGCATAACCTGGTGCGTCGCCGCGAGATCTGGGGGCGCTACGACGATGCCTTTGCGGATCTCCCGGTGTTTCTACCCGCGCGAGAGGAGTCGGGTACGCGTCACGCGCGCCATCTCTACACGCCAATGCTGGACATCGATCAGCTCACCGTGGACCGCAGCGCAGTGCAAATGGCATTGCACCGCCAGCGGATCGGCACCGGTATTCATTATCGCGCGGTGCACCTGCACGAGTACTACCGCGAAGCGTTCGGGTATGCGCGCGGTGATTTGCCGAACGCGGAGTGGATCTCTGACCGGACGATCTCGCTTCCGCTGTCGCCCAAACTTTCGGACGAAGACATAGAGGACGTGATCTTCGCCGTGCGAAAGACGCTGCTGCACTTCGCGAAATAGACGGCCTGAGACCGCAACGTTCAGCGTTGACCGGCTGCAACGCCGGGTCTTCTGACGGCGATCGTTAGTATCCGAGATCTGTGAGAAGCTTCGTCAGCACAACATCCGACCGGAAATACTCGTTCGCGATGGCGCGCGCTGCGCGGCTATGGCGACTGTAATCGGAGTCGATCGCATCGAAAGCGGCGAGAATCTCGTCCTTCGTCGTGAATGAGAACAGCCCCTCGCCCGTTGGAAGGACTTTTCCAAAACCGGTGTCCTGTGTGATCACCGGCCGACCCGCTGCGAGGTAGCACGCGCTCCGCTCGCTGAACCATCCGCTTTGCAAGCGGACGTTGAGATCACGAGCGACAGTGAACTCTCCACTCGACTCTCCGATGTAGTCGCGATAGGCCCACGGATCGGTGCTGAACGAACCCGCGTCGGTCACCCGCCAGCCGTTATCTCCGAGGATCGTCCGTGCATCCGCCGGCAACGCGAAGGCCGGGATCGTCGCGCCCTGTCCCTGCCAGTCCGTTTCGGTGTCAGTCAGGTTTGTCGCGAGCTCGATGGGCCGATCAACGAGGCGGGGGATGTCGATGAATTTCAGGAACTCATGATGCTTGCTCCACAGATACCTGACGCCCTCGTACTCGATGTCGCGGCTTGTCTGAAGCCAGTTCCCGACCGTGGTGAATCGATCGTACGTTGGCTGCCCGAATTCCCAGCAGTCCATCAGCACCGGCTGGCGGGTCGTCGCGCGAAAGTGGTGTAGTGGGGGAATAAGGCAATCGGGCTGCCCAATGTTCTCGCCGTAGGTAACGACATCATGGTGCTCGGCCAGAACCTCGCGTGTATCGCCTATGCCTTTCCGAAAGGCGAGCTCGTGGAAAGTCGGATCGGTACCGTAAAACACGAGACGGCGCACGCTGAGATTTTCCTGATCGACGCGTGTTGCACCGGCGATGTTGAACACCGCGTCGGCAGTCGCCATCAGCTCGATGGCTCTAGTTCCCTCGATTCCAAGCCACGCCTTGTCGGAGTAGCTGCGCCGGTACGCCCAACGATCGCCGAGCCCGAACCACTCCGCGACGCGCGCAAGGTATGGTACGGCGTACACGGAGTCTGCGATCTTCCCCTGGCGCGCCGGATGGTATGGCCAGTCGGATGTGGTCTCGAAGTAGTAGACATCGTGTCCGAGTCGGCGCAGACCGGCCGCGATCTGCATCGTCATCCACGTCATGCCGGCGAAAGCGTCCGAAGCGAGGGTGCCAAGGACAACGAGGCGAAGCGGCTTCAATTGCGCGGGCTAGAGGCCGAGCCAGCGTCCGATGATGTTCCGCTGAATCTCGGAAGTACCGGAGTACAGAGTGCTCGAGACGGCGTCGCGCAGAGCGCGCTCCGCTTCGTGTCCCTCGACAATGCCGTAGGCACCAAAAGTCCGAAGAGCTGCTTGTGCGGACTCGACGAGTGCTTCGCTGACGAACAGTTTCGTAATCGCCGCCTGCATCGAGATGTCACGCGCACGGTCGAGAAGTGACGCCGACCGATAGAGGAGCAGGCGCGCCGCCTCGAGCCTCACCTTCATGTCCGCTATGGGGTGCGACACGCCCTGGAATTTGCCGATCGCCTCCCCCGAGATCTTCCTCGTGCGGGCGTACGCCACCGCCGCCTCGAGCAGGCGCTGCATCGCTCCCACGTGGACGGCGCCGAGGCAGGTGCGCTCCCAGTCCATGGACTGGGCGAAGATCGATGAGCCGCCGCCGACTCCACCGAGAACGGCATCGGCGGGCAGCCACGCATTCTCGAACACGACTTCGCTCATGTGACTCGTGCGGAGGCCGAGCTTGTTGAACGGCCGCCCGGTGCGAACTCCAGGGGTGTCACTCGGAACCATGAACGCACTGATTCCGCCGTAGTACCCTTTGGCGGGATCGGTCGCGGCATACGCAACAAAGAGATCAGCGCACGGGCCGTTGGATGCGAAGATCTTCGTACCGTTGAGTCGGAAGCCGTCGCCGTCCGTGTCTGCTCTCGTGACGAGAGCGAATGCATCGGATCCGGATCCGGGCTCGCTCATCGCATTGGCGGCGATGAGCGAGCCATCGCTCAAGCCGGGAAGGTAGCGCCGCTTCTGTTCCTCGGTACCATGCTTCCAGATCGGTACCACGCAGGCGAGCAGCTGGGCGCAAATGGCAAAGCTGAGCCCGGCATCGTCGCAGCCGTAACCGAGCGCGTCGAGGACGATGACGGCTGACAGAGGGTCGAGGCCGCGACCGCCGTACTCCTCGGGGACGAACAGGCCCGTGAGCCGCAGCTGGCCGCATTTGAGCCACAGATCGTGCGGGAATGTCTGCGCGCGATCGCGTTCCGCCGTGTCGGAATTCAGC
>DASPWV010000226.1:0-5062 GCA_035637635.1 Vicinamibacterales bacterium
CGAACGGCAGGCGACGCGCCTTTCGCGGATGCAGGCCGACTTCGTCGCGAATGCCTCGCATCAGCTGAAGACCCCGCTGTCGCTCCTGTCGACGGCCGTGGAGACGCTGACGTTGGATCGTGTCCCGCCAGAACGGCAAAAGGAGTACCTGAAGATCCTCTTGAGTCAGACGCGTCGCATCACGAGCCTTGTCGAGCGGATTCTCGAGTTCTCACGGGTCGAGGCTGGCCCAAACGTCTATCGAATGGAGCCGATCAACCTCGTTTCCCTGGTGCGGGCCGTCGTCGACCGATTCAGGACCGAAAGTCAGCAGGACAAGATTCCGATTACGTTCGAAAGCTCACGCGAAGTGGTGATCGCGCGTGCCGATGCGAACGCAATCGAGCAGGCAATATTGAATCTGCTCGACAACGCCATCAAATATGGCGACGAGCAGAATCGCGTCACCGTAGCTATCGCACAATCAAATGGGTACGCGGCGATTTCAGTCCGCGACGAAGGCTTTGGCATCCACAGCGGCGATCTGCCGCACATTTTCGGCAAGTTTTATCGGGGACGCACAGGCGGAGACGGACGGCCAGGCTTTGGCCTGGGCCTCGCCGTCGTGGATTCGGTCGCGCGCGCGCACGGCGGGCGGGCGACGGTGCAAACCGCGTCCAGCCGTGGCAGTGAATTCACGCTCCTCCTTCCAGCGATTCCCCCGAACGACCATGGCTTATCGGATTCTCGTCATTGAAGACGAGCCGGAAATGCAGCTGATGCTGCGCGACAACCTGCAGTACGAAGGATATGAAGTGCTCTCGGCTCAGACCGGAGAGCTCGGCCTCGAACTCGGCTTGTCGAAACGACCGGACCTCGTGCTGCTCGATGTCGTGCTACCGCGCATGACCGGCTACTCCGTGTGTCACCGGTTACGCAGCTCGGGCTTCGACTCGCCGATCATCATGATCACCGCGCGGAACACTGAAACCGACCGGATTACCGGCCTCGATCTCGGCGCCGACGATTATCTGGGAAAGCCTTTCAGCGTGTCCGAGCTGCTGGCACGCGTCCGCGCCCAATTGCGTCGTCAGGAACGCGACGCGGTACCTGGAAAATTCACGTTCGGCCGCATCACCGTGGATTTGCACACCGGAATCACGTTTCGCGATTCAGTTCCTGTGGAGCTCTCGTCGCACGAGTCGAAGCTGTTGACGTACTTGATACGCCACGAAGGTCAAACGCTGTCGCGCGACCAGTTGCTGAGAGATGTTTGGGGCTATCCGGAGCTGCCGCTCACTCGCACGGTCGATAACTTCATCGCCCGGTTGCGCGGCAAGCTCGAAGACAACCCTCATCAGCCGCGTCACATTCTGACCGTCCACGGGATTGGATATCGCTTCTTCCGGTAATCGACAGCCACTGCGATCGAAGGCGGCCAGTGCGATCCAAGGCGGCCCTGAAGGGCCGCCACTACATGACGCGGCGCCGCGCGGTGATCGTGCTCGTAGTGGCGGGGCTTCAGCCCCGCCTTCATCCGCTCGCCAAAGACAGACTTTTACAATAGTTACAACTCTCTTTAGTAGCCTGCACCCCTCCCGCGACGAGCCATGCACTGGTGTGCCTTGTCGGCCGCTGTGCACCTGGAGGTTTCAGATGACACGCAGCTTGTTGTCGTTGCTGATGGTGGTGACCTTCACATCGTTGTCGGCGGTTCCGGCGTCGGCGCAGGTCAACGCGGGAAGCATTCTCGTGCGAGTTGTCGACGAGCACGGCGCCCTCATGCCCGGCGTGACCGTGACGATCAAGAGCCCCGTCATCGTATCGGGCCAGATCACCAACACCACCGATTCGCGCGGCACGTTTCGCTTTACCCCGCTGCTGCCCGGCGTCTACGCGGTCACCTTCGAGCTGACCGGTTTTCAGACCGTCGTTCGCGAAAACATCATCGTCAGCGTCGGTCAGACCACGCCCGTTGACCTCGCCATGACCGTGGCGACTCTGGCCGAGACCGTGATGGTGACCGGTGAATCGCCGGTGGTGGACACGACGAGCGCAAACGTGCAAACCACTCTGACCGAGGACATATTGCAAGGCACACCCGGTGGCCGTGACATCTGGTCGCTAGTCGAATCGAAGGTTCCCGGGCTCGTCACCAATCGGCCCGACGTCGGTGGCGCGTCGGCCGGGCTGCAGGCCAGCGCCTCGGCGCGCGGCACACCGAGCAGCGGAAACTCGCATTTCATCAACGGCCTCAACGTCGGATCACCGACTTCGGCCGGCGCGTCTCCCTATTACTACGACTTCGAGTCGCTGGAAGAGGTGCAGGTGTCCGTGGGCGCCCATGACGTTTCCGTGCGCTCGGCAGGCATCGTGCTGAATATGGCGACGAAGACCGGGACGGATCAGTACCACGGAAGGAGCGCATTGAACTGGCAGGGTGACGGGACCCAGGGCAGCAACGTCGACGATGAACTTTCGCGCTTTGGGTTCCGCAAAGATGCTGGAGCCACCCAGATGCTGCTCGATGCGAGTGTGCAGCTCGGCGGCCCGATTCTCAGGAACAAGCTGCGATTCTTCGGCTCGTTGCGCGATTGGCGCGCGTACGTGAATGTCCCGGGCTTTCCGGAAGTCGAGCGGACGAAGATCACGACGAGCGATGGCAGCGTTGCATGGCAGGTGAACGCCAAGAACTCGATTACCGGATATCTGAACCTGCAGTGGTATCGAAAGCCAAATCGCGGCGCGGCCCCCACCGAAACGCCCGAGACAACCGCGAACGAAACCTTTTATCTCGGGTTGTATCAGGGGGTATGGAACCGGGTGTTCAACGACCACGCGTTCATGGACGTCAGGGCGAGCTTCAACGACATGAACTCGTACTTCAATCAGAAGGGGACTGAGCAGACGCTTCTCGATTCATCCACCGGGAACCGTAGCAGATCCCGCGCGGTCGATCAGACCACCATCATGCCCAAGCTCCACACGAACGTGAACCTCCACTACTACATCGATGAAGCATTGGGCGGACGACACGAGCTTCGCCTGGGCGTCGATCACCAGCGCGGCGCGCCTGTGAGACAGGATCTAATCCGCATTGACGATCTCGATCTGACCTACCGCAGCCAGCCGGTGCCGACCGCCACGGAAGTCCGGCTCTGGAATACACCAGTGACGACGAGAGCCGGTGTCGACATGACGGCGCTGCTGCTTCAAGACCGGTACACGATCGACAGGCTCACGATTGTGGGCGGTCTTCGTATCGAGCGCACGGAAGCCTACTTGCCGCCGCAGGACAGCCCGCCCAGCCGGTGGTTTCCGGAGCTGCCGCGAACGTTCGCAGCCGTAAACAATATTCCCTTGTGGTACGGAGTGGCGCCTCGGATGAGCGCCATTTACGCGCTCAGCAACAAGACCGCCGTCAAAGCGTCGGCAGGCCGCTACTTCTATACGCTGTACACCGGCTTTCCCAACAGCATCAATCCGAACTTCGCCGCGAGCGCCACATACGCGTGGAACGACATCAACGGCGATCTGAAGTTCCAGCCAGGCGAGGCGGGCGCACTGCTGTCGCGATCCGGCGGTCTGCTGACGTCGATGGATCCGAACCTCAAATGGCCGTTCACCGACGAGTTGAGCGCCGGCGTGGACCGCGAGTTGATCCCGGGTCTTCGGTTCAGCGCCTCTGTCACATACCGTCGCGAGCGAAACCAGTACGACAGCCTCGACGTGGGCGTTCCCGCCAGCGCCTACACGTTGGTCAACGTCGCAGATGTCGGACCCGACGGCTTCGCCAATACGGGCGACGAGCGGACGATCTCGCTGTGGGATCAGGATCGAGCCACGCTCGGCCAGAACCGTTTTCTCATCACGAACAGCGACGCGCTCAATCGCGAATATCGCGGTCTCGAACTGACGGGCAGCAAGCGTCTGAGCGACCGCTGGCAAATGGTTGCCGGCTATACGCTGTCGCGCGCCGTGGCCAATGCGATCAGCATTGCCAACCCCAATACGCTCGTGAACAGCCGCGGTGTCACTGAATTCGATCGCACGCACATCGTCAAAGTCAGCGGCAGTTACGAGCTCCCACACCAGATCGCCCTCAGCGGGAATTTTCGATCGCAAAGCGGCGCCCCGATTGCGCGAACCGCGACATACCGCCTGACGCAGGGCAACGTGACGGTCAACGTTGAACAACCGGGAGCAACACGGCTCGATCCGCTGACAACCGTGGACGCGCGCGTGTCCAAATCGTTCCGACTCGGCTCAGGGCGCGATGTCGAACTGTTGCTGGATGCCTACAATCTCGCGAATGCGAATACCACGTGGACCGTGCGCACGCTGACGGGCAGAATCAGCGTTCGTGAAGGGGGCGATCCAACGGGCGCGCTCATCAACCAACAACAGTTTCTGTCGCCAACAGCCATCCTGGCGCCGCGCGTGATTCGGCTGGGAGTGCTTTACAAGTTCTAGCAGCGTCGCGGCGCATGTCGCGACGGCATGCGTCCGGCGAGGCGCGCGTGAAGTTCTGGAATAGGTGGGGTATGTAATGGCGAGTCGATGCGTAACACCGATCACGACATTGATCCTGACGCTGCTCCTGCCGATTTCGGCGGCTGCGCAGCTCACCACGGGCACCATCAGCGGCACCGTCCATGACGCATCCGGGGCCGTCGTCCCCGGTGTTGCAGTGACGCTGGTGAGACCAGGCGTCATCGGCGCAAATCAAACCGCAACCACTGACGAGCGCGGTGTGTACCAATTCACGAGGCTCGTCCCGGGCACGTACGGCGTCAAGGCCGAATTGTCCGGATTCACTCCAGCCACGCGCGAGAACGTCGTCGTCAACGCGGACGCGACCGCTCGCGTCGATTTGGTTATTGCCATCGGCGACGTTTCCGATTCGATCACCGTGTCAGGAGAAATTCCGCTGCTCGACACGACCTCGACGCTGGCGCAGACCGTCCTCCAACGAGATGTTCTCGACAAGATTCCGTCGGGCAACGATCTCTGGTCGATCGGCCGGTCTGTGCCTGGCGTGATCATGACGACCTACGATGTGGGCGGTTCGAACTCGTATCAG
>DASPWV010000227.1:0-2157 GCA_035637635.1 Vicinamibacterales bacterium
TTGCAGGGCTCGATCACTCTCGCGGTTTCCGGGAGCTGTCAGTTCGATCGCTCGCTGACTGCAAGCGCGACGGCGGTGCGGGTCGGTACGCCGCTGATTCTGCGTTGGTGCGATCCGTCCGTAATCCCGGGGCCGGATCAAGGCGTGAGCGTCAGCTTCTATCGCATTCTCGCATCACGCAATGGGAACGGACCGTTCATTCCCATCGGAGATGTTCAGGGAACGACCAGCGTCGGAATCAACTTCGACGCGTCCGACATTGGCCCGGTCTTTTTTTTCGTCGAGGCGCACGAATGCAACGTGACCATCGCCGGATGCACCGGCGACACCGTCGTCCGCAGCAACGTCGTGCGCGTCGACGTTGCATCAGCGACCGGCTGTCTGCCGGACGCGACGACGCTCTGCCTCAACAACAGCCGCTTCCAGGTTCGCGCGCAATGGCATGCGTTCGACGGCACCAGCGGGGCCGGGCAGGCGGTGACGTTGACGAACGACAGCGGTTACTTCTGGTTCTTCGCTCCCGACAATGTCGAAGTGGTGGTGAAGGCGCTGAACGCGTGCACGCAGCCGACGCCGTTCTACTGGTTCTTCGCCTCCGGTCTGACGAACGTCGGCGTCGATTTGACTGTCACCGACACGAAGACGGGGGCGGTAAAGACGTACAGCAACCCGATCAACCGGCCGTTCCAGCCGATTCAGGACACGAGCGCCTTCGCCACCTGCCCGTAAGGTGGTCAACCGAGCAGCAACCGGTAAACCTCATTCTTCCTGAGGCCGAATTTCTCGCCGACTGCCTTGACCGCGTCGTTGCGGCGCATGCCCGACTGGCGAAGGCGATCGAACTCACGTACGAGCTCCTCGCGCGACACCTGCTGCCGCGGCGGCCGCGCAGCAGCGAACACGAGGGTGATCTCGCCGCGAGCTGTCACTTTGTCGATGACTTCCGAGATGCGGCCATGCACATATTCTTCATGAAGTTTCGTCATTTCGCGTGCGACGGTGACCTCGACGTCGCCGAGGACGGTGAGGGCATTCTTGAGGGAGTCGATGACGCGTTCGGGCGACTCGTACACGATCGCCGTGTGGCTGGCGCTCGCGACGCGTCCGTAAAACTCGAGGCGCTCGCCTTCGCGATGCGGTGCAAATCCAAAGAATGTGAATGGCGCGGGCGCGATGCCGCTGGCCACCAGCGCCATGATGCCCGCGAATGGTCCGGGGATCGGCTCGACGATGAGGTTGTGTTCGCGCGCGAGGCGCACCAGTCGGAATCCGGGATCGGAAATCACTGGCATGCCGGCGTCGCTCACGAGCGCGACAACTGCTCCATCCGAAATCTTGCGGATAATATTATCTGAGTTAGCATCCTCATTATGTTCATGAAAACTCTGGGTCGGACGATCGATTCCAAAGTGTGTGAGCAGCTTGCGGGTGTGACGTGTGTCCTCGCAGAGGATGAGGTCCGCGGACTGGAGCGCCGCGATCGCCCGCGAGGAAAAATCGGACAGATTGCCGATCGGCGTTCCGACGATGATCAGTCGTCCCGGCACGCGGCGGAGTCTACTGCACGCTCCAGCTCACGCGAGAGCGCCACGACGTGTTGTGAGAGCTCTTCGGGTGTCGGACGGACTGGATCGAGAAATGAGGTGAGCTCGTTGCGCAGTTTCTGCGCGACTTCCGTGATCGCCGGGAATCCGAGCGACCCGCCGGAGCCCTTCAACTGATGCGCAAGGAACAGCAGCTCGGGAAATGCTGCTTTGAACTGTTCTTGATCGCTCAGGCCGCGAGCGTGCTCGCGTACACGTTCGATCGCCTGTCGTACATCGGCGAGGTAGTCTCGTTGCAGTTCGCGCAGCTCGTCGGTCACGCTTTCTTGCGGCTGCAGAAGCTGCGCCACAGCAGGATCGCCGCCGCGGCAGCGACATTGAGCGACTCCACGCGCCCGGAGGACTCGATCGCCATTGGGGTGGCGGCGCTGCGCAATGAATCCGAGATCCCGCGCCCCTCGCTCCCAAACGCCAGGATTGCGCGCCGGGCGGGCGGGGGGGCGGGGGAGCCTTTCGCGTCGGCGGCGAACAGCGGCAGTCCGCGCGCGAGCAGCTCCTTGGCACTCATCTCGACGATCGGTACGTTGAGGATCGCACCGGCTGACGCGCGAAT
>DASPWV010000228.1:0-3566 GCA_035637635.1 Vicinamibacterales bacterium
AAGCGATGAAACCAATTACACGATAGATGCCGCCGAGCTCCCACAAATCGTAGAAGAAAACCTTCAGCGCCGTGATGGCGAGGACGGTGATCCCGATGTATCGATCGGGTGCGTAGCCGCGCCACATGCCGGCCACGATCAGCAACGCGCCGTAAATGCCCCATGCGAGCGAGCGGATCAGTTGTTCGTACAAATACGCTTGCGGCGTCTCGTAGCGAATGTCCCAGTAGGAGTTGACTTCCGCGGTTATCCACAAGACCGTGAGGATGCTCGCCGCAACGTGCAGCACCGCCCGCGTGCGCCCGGCGTCCGCAATCGTGTCGCGATGCCGTTTGAACATCGCCGCGAGCACGTAACCGAGAACGATGAGGAATGCTGTTGTGAGCGAACGCTCGTTGAAAATTGCCGTGAACCCTGCCGGCGTCACGAAATATCCGTCGAGCAGGCGAGCGATGGCCAGACCCCACAGCATGAGGCCGCCGCCCTGAAACGCAAGACTCGCAGCGCGGAGACCCACCCACGTGGCGGCCGCGCCTTCTGCGGCCCACCCGATAATCACCGCCGGTCCATCGAACTGCACGGCGATTGCGAGCGCCGTGAGTGTGAACGCAATCGCACATGCGTTCAAGGAAGCAATCTCATCTCGAGGAAGCAGGAGCTGCCACAGGACACCAGCAATCATCGCGAGGAGCGCCGCGATTGCACCTCGCAACTCGGGATAGGTCGCGCCAAGCGTTTGATAGAGCAGCCCGAAAACACCCAGCATGGCGAGGTGAAATGCCAGGAGTTCGGAAGTCGTGAGCCGGTGATCCTGACGAAACACACGATCGAGAATCGCCAGCAGATGCAGCGCCGCCACGCCAACAATCGTCACGGTGTTCGCCGTGCTCCACGAGATGCCGGCTGGCAAGGTGACGGAGCCAAACAGCGGAATGAAGCCTCCGGCGAGGACCAGTAAGCGCCACCCCGGACGATGCGGTTCGGCCGTCAGCCACAGACCAATCGCGGTGAACGCGATGATGTAGATGTGGATGGCCGGCGGATGCGCGGAGGTCAATATCACCGCGGTGATGTGGTAGAGAACCGGCGCCGTCGCCAGCAGCACCATCGTGAGCATCCGGGCCGGACGGGGTCGGGACGCGCGTGTGACGCGAAGAATCTGGACGAACATCGCGCAGTACAGAGTGAGGAACAAAAAGGTCCTCAGCCACACGCGGTCGCTGTAATGCGCGAACGCCCACGCGAGAATGGTCATCACCGTCAACGCGTAGCTCAGCGCGTTGAGCCAATGCCACTCGTGGCGCAGCGCCAGAACCAAGGTCCCGGCGATGAGCAGCGCGTCGTAGGTGAACAACGTGAGCTGGGCGTCCTCGCTGCCACCGACGAGGAATGGAGTGAGAAAGCCGCCGCCAACGGCAATGAACGCGAGGGCTTGTGAGCGCTGCCTGTCGGCCAGCCATGCGGCGGCAACCGTGACGATCAGCATCAGCCCGAATGCGGTGATGCGATTGATCAAGCCGTAATACGTCAACGCCGCGTACACGGAGAGGTACAAGATCGCCAGCCCGGTGCCGATCAGCGCCTGTCCGAACGCGCGCAACTCACGGCTTGCCAAGCGCCAGCCGCCGGCAACGAGTCCCATGCCGGCAAGCGCGCCCAAAACCACGCGGCCCGTTTCGTTAATCCACCGGTTCTCGAACGCGTACTTCAGAAAGAAGCTGACGCCGAAGAGAAGCACCAGCACGCCTGTGTACAGGAGCCAGCGTCCGCCGATGCGGCCTTCGAGATCGAGGGGTTCGTTCTCGGTTTCTGCCGCGGTTGCAGCGAGGACCGGGGAGAAAGGCGCCTGCGCTGCCGGCTCCTCATCCCTCGGCGATGGTTCTGGTTTGATGACGAGAATCGGAGGCGGCGCGGGTGGTGGTCCCGCCTCTACCGGTCGCGGCGGCGCTGCGGGGACGGCCTCAGCAGCATTCACCGGCGTCGAGAGATCGCGCAGCCTCGCCTCGACTGCCGCGAGTCGATCGCGGACCTCGTCGAGCTCCCGCCGAACGCGCAACGCGCGAATGGACGCGACGAGAGGCAGCGCGACGAGCAGCGCGATGAATGAGAGCGCGATCGCGAGCGCAGACACGTCGTGAGTATACTTCTCGCGCCGCGAACACCACGTGTCGCTGCTTCGTTCGAATTCCGGGTGACGCTACAAATCGTTGCCGGAGTACGACTGGTTGAAGGACTTATTGCAGAGCGGAAAGTCGGGGACGATATTGTCCTCGAGCGCTCGTGCGAGCGCCGGCCAGTTGAAGAAAGACGGATCGACGACCTTGACGCGATGGAGCCGTCCTTCCCCGTTGGCGATCACCATGTGCGCGATACGCCCGCGCCAGCCCTCGACCACGCCGAAGCCAGCCTCGAAAGGAATTGGCGTTCGCAACTCGGTCATGGTGGTATGTGGCGCAGGAACGTCCAGGGCGCGTTCAATGGTCCTGAGCGCCTGCTGCACTTCTCCGATCCGCACGAGCGTGCGGGCGCGCACATCGGTGCCGCTTTCGACCACTGCCTGAGGATCCAGCCGCTGGTAGGCACGGTCGGGATACTCGCTTCGCGCGTCGCTTCGAACGCCTGACGCCCGCGCCACGTAGCCAACGACGCCGAAGTCTCGCGCCACAGTCGGATCGAGCCGCCCAGTCTCCTCGAGACGATCGCGCACGAGGGTGTTTTCGAGACAGATCTCGACGATCTCATGGAAGTCCGCCACGACAGGCTGCAACAGATCGTTCAGGAGGCGCTCGTCTGCCGAAGCCGGCCAGCGAACACCGCCGGGTATCACGACACCGCGCAGCAGGCGGTGTCCGGTAAGGCGCTTGTTGATGCGAAGAAGCCTCTCGCGCAGCCGCATGCAGTGGCCCTGACCGACAGGAAATCCCGCGTCCGCAATGATGGCGCCCACATCGGTGATGTGGTTGTACAGGCGCTCGAGCTCGAGGAGCACCACACGCAACCATCGCGCGCGGTCCGGTATGTCTGTTCCGGTCATCGTTTCGACCGCCTGGCAGTAGGCGACCGCGTGGCCGACGCTCGTGTCCCCCGAAATGCGCTCAGCGAGCGTGACGCCTTCTTGCGGGGTGCGGCCGGCGAACAGCTTCTCGATGCCTTTGTGGGTGAAATACAGCCGCGCGCGCATCTTGAGAATCGTTTCGCCCAACACGCTGAAACGAAAGTGTCCCGGCTCGATCACGCCTGCGTGGACGGGACCGACTGGAATTTCAAAGACGCCCTCGCCCTCGACCTGCGTAAACGGAAATGCGCGACCGTCATCCTCGAAGTCCGGCACAACGGCGTCTTCACGAAGTGGATGAAAAGAGTCTGGCCAGAAGCCGTGTCGCATGAGAGGCCGCGGATCGGGGTGGCCCGATGGTGTTATGCCGACGAGGTCGCGGATCTCGCGCTCGAATCGTGACGCGGGAAACGAGAGCGCGGCAAGCGTCGGTATCTCTGGAGACGCCGTGGGCAGGATGACTTCGATGTGAATCAACTGATGCGTCGCCGCGTGACCAAACAAATAATGC
>DASPWV010000229.1:0-3267 GCA_035637635.1 Vicinamibacterales bacterium
ACCGCCGGGCACACCTGAGGGTCAGCCGCAGCGACGGCCCGAACGGGAGCCGGGTGCGCCCGCCGGCGCGCGCCGCATCTCGTCGGAAGGCGCGAAAAATCCCAACATGCCGGGTTACCGGCAGGTCGCGCGTTGCTCGCGCTGCGGCACTATTGTCGATGGCAGCATCTATTCGCGAAGCAAGTGCGCCAAATGCAATCAGGATCTGCGATCGTGCGCACAGTGCGTGCATTTCGATCCCAGCGCACGCTTCGAATGCACACAGCCGATTGCCGCACGCATTTCGCCAAAGGACGCTGCCAACGAGTGTCAGTTTTTTTCCGCGCGTACGACGTGGGAGCGCGAAACCTCATCGGCGACGGCCAGCGCCGCAACCGAACCCTCCGGTGCACGAAAAGCGTTCGACGATTTGTTCAAGTTCTAGACATTTTCCGCGTTTTCACTGCGCCCCTATCGTTACTTCCTCATTCCACACATCTTCGCGTCGTCACTTCTACATCCCCCATCGGCGGATCAACAGACTTACAATTGACTAATGGCCCTGCTGTCGGCTCAGGACGAACAAGTACTCAAGCAACACCTCTCCGCGATTGAAAAACCCGTCACGCTGATGCTGTTCACGCAAACCATTGGCGGCTCCGAGAGCGGTCCCGTCGCGCGGCAGGTGCTCGACGAAATTGCGCGTCTCAACGAAAAGATTTCGGTTGTTGACAAGAACTTCATCCTCGATCTCGACGATCGTCAGAAGTACGGGATCGACAAGTCACCCGCCATCATTGTGCTCTCAGGCGGCGAGGACACGCGCATGCGCTTTTTCGGCGCACCGACCGGCTACGAATTCGTGCCGCTGGTCGAAGCCGTACTGCTTGCTGGAACGGGCAACGTCGAACTCCAGGACGACACTTTGAAGCTTCTCGCGACGGTCGATAAGCCGATGCACCTGCAGGTGTTCTCCACGCCGACGTGACCGCACTGCCCCAGGGCGGTCGTCCTGGCGCAGAAGATGGCGTTTGCCAATCCACTCATCACTGCGTCGTCGATTGAGGCAACAGAATTCATGGATCTCACGCGGCGCTATCGCGTGACCGGCGTGCCAAAGACGATCGTGAACGAGAGCGTGGAAATTCTCGGCGCATTGCCGGAAGAGATGTTCGTGCGAGCCGCGCTGCAACTGCCGGACCTCGACACGCGCGACGATCAGACGGCACACGTCGATCCGGTCTGATCGCCGGCGTCGAGTCATTCCGAAGCAGGAAGCCATCCTCGACGACTGTGGAAGACAAATCGAGTGTCCTCCGGAATCTGCGCCGCAGGCATCGATGGATGAAGCGGATCACCAGGCAAGGTCAATATCTTGTGCTCGCCGTATTCGATGAGCACGGGTTGTATGCGCACGATCGGATGTCCGCGCGCCCACGCGAGAGCAGCATCGATCGAACCAAACTGCCGCAGTTCCTTGAGTGTCGTCCACGTCGGCGGCGGCAGCATGATCTCGCCGGCGCGTGCGCGTTCGATCGTATCTGCGGGCGTCAACCAGGCGAGCGCAGTCGCTTCACTTGCATCGTGCCGCGCCTCCTGATCGGCGGGCATCATCGTGATGAAAAACCTGGTGTCATATCGACGCCGCTCGCTCTCGGGCGTCACCCAATGCGCGAACGGAATCAGATCGTCGATTGAGACGCTGACATTTGCTTCTTCCGCCAGCTCACGAATCGCGGCGACACGAAATGACAGCTCTTCGCGATAGGTGAGGTCGACGAAGCGCGATTCTTCCGTCTCGGATCGGCCGGCTGCTGCCGCATGCGCGCGATCCTCGTTGTCGAGGCGGCCACCAGGAAACACAAACGCGCCCGCCATGAAGGCTACGGTGTCACTGCGGCGCACGAGGAGGACCTCGACCGGCGTGGTCGCAGAGCGCCGTATGACCACCACGGTCGACGCAGGCCGTGGCTCAACAATATCCATCCCTTAAAAGCATAGCGTTGACCACAACGTTCGCTGGCACACGTCTTGGTTTCTTTTTGTGTTCGCAGGAGGTCATTATGTTCAGACGGGTCGCCCTTGTTGGCGCGCTGACCTTTGCATTGTCCGGCGTCGCTGCGACACCCGCGTTTGCAAAACCCACGCTTGGTGATTGGCAGAAGGCGCATGTCGAGAAGCCGGAGAAATCCAAACCGGCGAAGCTGTACGAGCCGAAACCGGAGAAGCCGAAACCCAAACCGGAGAAGCTCTACAAACCGGAACCGCCGAAGCCGCACGAACCGAAGCCCGCGAAGTTCCACAAGCCGCCACCTGCAAAGCCGTATAAGGCAAAGCCAGCGAAGCTGTACAAGCCAGAGCCTCCCAAACCCAAGCCGGCGAAACTATACAAATCGGAACCCCCCAAACCGTACAAACCCAAACCCAATTGGCACTGGAACTCGAAAGAGCGCGCCCGATACGCGCCGGTGCTCGGGGGCATGTCGCTCGAACAGGCTTCAGTGGGATTCCGCTCGCGCGGTCAGTTCATGAAAGCGCTGAACGCGTCGCGGACGCATCATGTGTCGTTCGCGCAGCTCAGATATCTGATGGTGGACAGGAGAATGTCACTCGGGCGCGCGCTGAAAACGCTTCGCCACAAAGCGTGATCATGTGTGCGCGTTCGTTGCTCTGTGATCGCGTTTCGATGGCTTCGACTGCTGGCGTCCGAGCGTAACGACCGTCTCGAGGTGCGTCGTGTGTGGAAACATATCGACCGGCTGCACACGGCGCACGTCGTATCCCGCATCGACAATACTCGGAAGCTCCGCGGCCAGCGCCTCGGGATTGCACGAGACGTAAATCACCGTTTCAGGTGCGATGTCCCCGAATACTCGATCGAGCACACGTATAGGGCATCCAGCGCGAGGCGGGTCGAGAATGGCCGCGTCCACATCGCGTGATTTGAACCGATCGAGTGCGTCCTCCACGCGACTCCGGATGAACCGTACGCGTTTCGACAGACGGTTCAACCGGACGTTGGCTTCACCATCTTCAACCGCTTGCGCGCTTTCTTCGATTGCCTTGACCAGGTGGCCGCGCGCGGCGAGCGGCAGCGCAAACAGGCCGCTGCCAGCGTAGAGATCCGCGACGTGTCGAGGCGGGGCGCCAATCTGTTCGACAACCAGATCGACGAGCGTCGCCGCGACCAGTGCGTTTGTCTGAAAAAACGAGATTGGCGACACCAGGAACGTAATGCCGCCGACTCGTTCGCGAACGTGCGCGGGACCGTCGAGCCGCATGGTGTGA
>DASPWV010000230.1:0-6249 GCA_035637635.1 Vicinamibacterales bacterium
ATGCCGAAGGCGCCGAGCGATTGCTCCAATCATCGGCTGCGATACGAGCACAGCGGCAGCGACATCCGCGAAGAACAACCAGCGCGAGTCGCGCCGTTCAAGATGCGCGACTTCGTGCGCAACGACCGCCAAGCGCTCGGCGGGCATCAGCCGCACGACGCTGTCCGTTGAAAGGCAGACTTCATTCGTCCCCAAAGCGACTGCGCCGCTTATCGCTGGTGAAACGGAAATGCGGGCAGTCTCGCCACGCTTCAACCGCATAAGCGCCGCGGGCACGCCGAGCGCTTCCGCCGCGATTGGTTGCCTGGAGCGCATCTTCATCCGGAATCGGCTGCGGGATCGCGCCAGCCTCCAGGTCGCGACAGTTGCCGGAACGATCGTGGCCAAAAGGATAGCGAAGCTCACGAACGGCGCGATCGGATCCGATACTCGCTCAAACACGACGCTCCGCCCTGCAGTGCGCGTCACCGTAACGAGCACGGTCGTGCCGGGTAGGGGAACAGGACTGAATGCTCGCAGAATACCCGTCACGCTCTCCGCATCGACATTGAGGCGCAGCGCCGCGGGAAAGAACGTGGTCGCGCATAGCGACGTAACGAGCGGGAGAATGAGCGTCGCTTTCCAAAGCAGCTCGCGCTGATACGGCTCGTGCAACACCAACCTGCCGAGGGCCAAGCTGATGGAGGCGGCCACCGTCGCGTGAACAAGAAGCGTGACAAGGAATGTCGCGAGCATCGACGCCGCTCCGCTCATCCTCCTTCTCCGATATCGCGCTCCGCCCGCCGAAGTAGCGCGCGCAGTCGCTCAACGTCGCCGGTTTGAACGTCAGTGCGTCGGATCATTTGCGCCGTACCCGCCTGGTCGGGCACGTCGAAGAGCACGCCGAGCAATCCCGAGAGCCTCGACAAAAGAACCGTTCGGCGCCTGACCGTGCTGGTGTAGACACTCACCTGGCCTACTTGCCGATGGCGAACCAGCTCACGCTGCTCGAGACGCGAGAGAAGCGTCGCCACGGTTTTGCGCGACACACCCATGCGTTCGCCGATCGCCTCGTGGATGTCGGCAATAGTCGCCGTTCGTCGCACCCACAGTACGCCGAGAATGGCGAGGTGGAGATCGGTGAGATCTTTGTAGTCGGGCATCGTTTGTACGAAGCCACTGGCGGCGCAACTTGGCAAGATCCTTGACAGAGCGGCGATCTCCAACAATCGTTGGAGGCAACCTTCTTCCCCAGCATCTTGTGACTCACTTCGCTCGCTTCGCAGCCGTCGGTCTTCTCTCCGCTACCACCATCGCGTGTCACCCAGCGACACATTCCGTCCCGTCTCCACGGGCTGATGCTGCCCCGACGGGGCGCATCACAAAAGACTCAGCGTCGTCGATCAGCGCGTTGCGGATCGACCCCCTTACGCTCGTGTCCGTGCGCGAATACCGGCGCATCATGCAGCGCATCGGATCCGACGTGTTCCCGAATTGGAGAACGGACGACATCCCAATTCTGCTGTACCGCCCCGGCGTGCAGGACATCCTCATCAGTGCCCCGCGTCGGCCACGCGGCTACAGCGTATTTACCGGATCGACGGTGCTCGGCAACGAGACGATCTACGCCCGGAACGATTCGACGTTGATGCCCATCGACGATCAGAACACGAGCGCGACGCTGGACAGCATGCGCGTGCTGGTCGTCGCCGATCGCGCCTCGCGCGAGCGAAACAAAGTCCGCGCAAATCTCGCCCGAGGGTTGGACGTCGCGGAAAAATGGCTCAACGAATGGGGCTTCGTGGAGTCGCCCTACGACGAGCTTGAAATATTGATGCACGAGGCCTTTCACGTACATCAGAACCGCCTTGCACCTGGGAAGCACGCAAACGAGAGCGTGATCGCGCGGTATCCCGCCCTCGATCCTGTTAACAACGCGCTCATCGCGCTTGAAGGACGGCTGATACGCGATGCCCTGACCGGGAACGATGGCGCATTCCGCCGGAATAAGGCGGAGCAGTTTCTTGCGGTTCGTCACGCGAGACGCGCGGCACTCGACACAGCGGTCGTCGCGTACGAGGACCTCAACGAGTACAACGAGGGGCTTGGCCGATATGTCGAGCTCCGGTTCGAGCAACTAGGTGAACGACTGACACCCGCTCCAGAGATGTACTTTCAGGCTGGCTTCGAGGGGTACCGCGGCGTGTTGCGCAATCGCTTTCTTCGCCGCATAGATGACCTCGTGAAGATCACCGCGAACAGCGACAACCGGTATGAGAATCCGTTCGGTGGCTTCCCAGTGCGGTTCCGGACGTACGAGCTGGGGGGTACGCAGGGATTGTTGCTCGACCAGTTCGCGCCGATGTGGAAGCAGCGCATCTTTGCGCCGCGCGTGTCCCTGTCGGACTTGCTGACGGAAGCCTTGCCGCTTTCGAGGGAGCGGGAGGCGGAGCTTGTTCGCCTCGCTAAGCAGACGTACGGCTATGATACGCTGTTGGCGAACCGGCGCGTCTTCCAGGCCGAAGGCCTCCGTCGCATCCAGCGTCGCGTCGATTCCATTCTGCGAACGCAGGCGACATTGGTAGTAATCGACTATGGTGCGGCGGGCGACGCCCTGGGTCTCGGGTACACTCCGTTTGGTGTTACGGCAGTCTCGGACTCGTCGGCGATCTACGATCTCGTGCCGATCGCAGTACGATTCCCCAACAAAGTTGTGCTGCGCATGAAGTCCGTGATCCCAGCGATCATCGACCGGCGCGCGCGGACGGTGACGTTCGCCATCACGTCTCCTCCGTCTGAATTATCGGCGGCCGTCGCTGGAACAATCGATCTACGCGAATTCAGTTTGACCGGTGGCAACTCGTCGATGACGCGTATCTCCGTCGCTGGAAATCGCGCGGTAATTCATCTGCGCTGAGCCGTCTGGCACTCGATGTGGGAGACCATTATACGCTACTTTGTATCTTGAAGTACTTTGAGTGACTTCGCTGGCCACAGGTTGGCCCACGTAATGCGCTCGCCCCACGTCACAAACCTCAGCAAATTCGCAGCACCAATGACCCAACCCTCCGGCGAATTCCTCGAGCTCCAGGCCGCCCTCGCCGGAGAGTATTCCCTCCAGCGTGAAATCGGACGCGGGGGAATGGGAATCGTCTACCTCGCGCGCGACGTTCAGCTCGATCGCGACGTCGCCATCAAAGTGCTCCCGATGCATCTCGCACGCCTCACCACGGCGCGCGAACGATTCGTGCAGGAGGCGCGCACCGCCGCCGGACTCTCGCACCCGCACATCGTTCCGATCCATCGCGTGGGTGACGCAGACGGCTTCGTCTTCTTCGTCATGAGCTACGTCGAGGGCGAGACACTGGGAGAGCGGCTCCGCACGCAGGGACCACTCCCACCGGCCGGTGCTGCGCGCGTGCTGCGCGAGGTCGCATGGGCACTCGCCTACGCGCACGGACGCGGCATCGTGCATCGTGACATCAAGCCGGACAACATCCTCCTCGAAGTTGGCACTGGCCGCGCGATGGTGACCGACTTCGGCATTGCCCATGGCGGTGCACAAGCGACTCCGAGCGACATCGGGAAAATCATGGGGACGGCGCATTTCATGAGCCCGGAGCAGGGCGCGCAAAAACCTCTCGATGGACGCAGCGACATCTATTCGCTTGGCGTGGTCGGCTACCTCGCGGTGAGCGGCAAGCTGCCGTTCGAGGAAGACAGTGTGCCGGCGCTGATTGTCAGACAGTCCATGGATACTCCGCCGAGTTTGACGAGAGTCGCGCCCGGTGTTCCTTCGGCACTCGCTTCCGCAATCGATCGCTGCCTCGACCGTGACCCGGCTGGTCGCTTTCCTGATGGAGAGACGCTCGCAGCGGCACTTGCACCCTCCGATTCGCGCTCGGCCCTTCCCCCCGCGCTGCGAGCGTGGCTGGTGGCACAAAATCCACTGACGATTCCATATCTCGGTTGGTCCGCAGGGTTCAGCGTGCTCACACTTGGAAACTTTTACGCAAATTTGATCCGCAACCCCGGCTCCAGCCCCGGCGATGTCGCCATTCTCCTTACGGCTGCCTCATTACCGATCTTTCCTATTGTAGGATTTCATATCAATCAGGCGCGCAAACAATTCCGCGCTGGATACACACTCGGCGACCTGCGCTCGGCGCTCCAGGTCGCGCAAAAAGAACGCGACGAAAGTGCTGCGCTCACGCGCCAAAGCGCCCAAAGCATTGCGCTTCGGGCACTGCAACTCGGAACCATCGCGTCGGCCGGCTGGCTCGCAGTTACCGCCGGGTTACTCATGCTTGGGGTGATTCACGAGAACCGGACCCCCCTTGTGTGGATCTTCGGACCCATTTTCAGCACGCTGCTGCTCGGTGCGGTGAGCAATGCGCTCGGCGTGCAGTTCATTCCCACCAAAATTCGCAACTGGTGGCAGACCGGAATCCGCGAGCGCCTGTGGAACAGCCGCGCCGGCGCGTGGCTGGCTCGCCGACTCGGAGCACCGGAGCAGTCGCGAGCGGTGGGTGGCGGCGTATTTCGTCCGACGGAAGCGGCGCTCGGCATCGCCGCTGGAGAGCTTTTCGCGGCGCTGCCGGAACCGTATCGTGTCGAGCTCTTCGAACTCCCCGCAATTGTCGCGGCGCTGGAAGCCCGCGCTGCGGAAGCGCGAGCTGAAGTAGACGTCGTTGCCGCGCTCGCTCGCCCTGGTTCAGGCGACACTGCAGTTCTCGAAACGCGCCGCAATGCGGCATCCGCCAACCTTGCCGCGAGTGTTAGCGCACTGGAACGAATCAGGCTCGACCTCCTGAGACTGCACGCTGGCGCACGTGACCTGAAGCCGCTCACGACACTGATCGAGGAGGCGCACCTGCTCAGTGATGAGGCCAGGCGACTTGCCGAGGCCGAACAAGAGGTAGAGGACGCTATCGAGAGGAGATACTCCTGACTGGTGCCTCTAACCCTCGCGCTTCATCCGCTCTTGCCGCGCCGCCTCGGCTTTACTTGGATGCGCGAGCGCGGTGTCGGCGACCTTGATCTCACCGGCGCGCTCGTAGGTGCCGATAACGATGCCCGTGGATGAAATGCGCGAGCTCGTCAGCTTGAATGCATGCGGCGCCGAGCCGTCCGCGAAGAGCTTCTTGCCGCCGCCGAGCACGACCGGAATTGTGAAGAGGGTCATGCCGTCGACGAGATCGTTGGCGAGTAGCGCGTGCACGAGTTCGGTGCTGCCCTGCGTTACAAGGTTCGAGCCGTTTTCTTGCCTCAGGCGCTTCACGTCAGCGATGTCGCGGAGAAGCACCGAGCCCGCCCAGCTCGTATCGACCTCGCCTGAGCGCGAAACCGCGTACTTCTTGATCTGGTTGAACAGCTTGGCGATGCCGCCATTGGGAGCGTTTTCGTCGTAGTAGGGCCAGTACGCGGCGAAAATCTCGTAGGTCTTGCGGCCGAGCAGGAGGTCGAACTTCTCGTTGAAAAGGCGGTCGAGCTCATCGCCGAACTCTTGATCGAAATAGGGCATCACCCAGCCGCCGAACTTGAAGCCCTTGGTCGGATCCTCGGTGGGCGCGCCGGGCGCTTGCATGACGCCATCCATGGAAACCATTGCGCCGACGATAACTTTTCTCATGGGTCACTCTCCTTGTTTGAGTCTGGGACGACGGACGTGATGATCGTCCTGACGGCGATGCCCTCGCACCTCGTAACGAAGCTCGACCATGCCGTTCTTGTAGGCTTTGACCTCCGCCAGATGAAGTGCGATGTCTCTGTCGAGCTTCTCAAAGAAAGGGATCCCATCACCAATCAAGATCGGCAGGATCGAATAGCGAACTTCGTCGGCGAGCCCGAGACGAAGGCATTCGGCGGAGATCACACCGCCTCCAATAAACCAGATGGTACGGAACGTGGGCCGCAGGCGCCCATTCACGAACTGCGCGAGATCGCCTGAGTGGAACTCGACGGTATCCCGGGTCCGCGGTAGATCGCGAGTGGTGAGGACGAAGGTGGGTTTGTCGCCATACGACCACCCCAACCCTTGCGCTTCAAAACGAAGCGCGGTCTCATAGGTTCGCGATCCCATGACGTAGCAGTCGATCGTCTTGAGGAACGCCTCGACGAATCCTGGGTCCATGGTGTCCCCGCCTACGAATTCGTCTGAGGTTTCGAGCCAGTCGACGCGCCCGTCCTTTCGAGCGATGAAGCCGTCGATGCTCGCCGCCATGTGGATCGTTACGCGAGAATCAGGGTTTGCCATCGTTTCGTCCCGAC
>DASPWV010000231.1:0-2577 GCA_035637635.1 Vicinamibacterales bacterium
GGAATGATCCGCCGCACGTACGCGCGATGGATGCCTGATGTGGAGCCGAACGCAGGAGAAAAAGCTTCGTCCTGGTGGGCCAAAAATACTGCTCAAAATTTAAGCAAACCTGTGACCAAAAAGTGACCAAGCGATGCCCAAACAGGCCCAAAAGTGACCAAAATATGGTCACAGCTTATTTTTAACTAATTGATTTGTAAATAAATATTGGCGGAGAGGGCGGGATTCGAACCCGCGTTAGGCATTTAGCCTAAACACGCTTTCCAGGCGTGCGACTTAAACCGCTCATCCACCTCTCCGAACGTTCGATTTTACCCGAGTGGGCCTCCCCGCCCGGCTCCCGCGAATGTACCCGCTGGCCGGCTTTTGGCCGAAGCGCCGCAACGTGGTAGCGTCCTCGTCCCCCCGCGCCACCTCACGCCCTTAGAATCGCTCCGTGCGCTGCCCATGACCTCCCTCCCCGCACTCATCGAGGACCTCGTCGCGGCCAACCGCATCCTCGCCGGCCTCGGCGTTCTCGACGGCTTCGGCCACGTAAGCGCGCGCCATCCCGAGCAGACGGACCGCTACCTGTTGTCGCGTTCGCTTGCGCCTGAGCTCGTCACGCACGACGACATCATGACGTTCGACTTCGCGTCGACCGCGCAGGACAACGATACGCGGCAGCCGTATCTCGAGAGCTTCATTCACGGCGAGATCTACGCGAAGCGGCCAGACCTGCACGCGGTCGTGCACAGCCATTCGCCGACGGTCGTGCCGTTCGCGGCATCATCAGTGCGTTTGCGGCCGATCTATCACATGAGCGGATTCCTGCACGCCGGCGCGCCCGTGTTCGAGATCCGCAAGATGTTCGGAATGACCGACTTGCTCGTGCGTAACCGTGCGCAGGGTGCGGCGCTCGCCGAAACGCTCGAAGCCAGCGCGGTTGTGCTGATGCGCGGCCACGGCTTCTGCACCGTCGGCGAGACGCTTCAGGTCGCCGTCTACCGCGCGTATTCCACCCAGCTCAACGCGGCGCTGCAGCAGCAGGCGATCGCGCTTGGCGGTTCGATCACGTTCCTGGAACACGAAGAAGGCGCACTGGCCGACAAGACGAACATGAGCGTCATCGCGCGCCCGTGGGAGGCTTGGAAAGCGAAATACAGTCCGCGTTCGGGCAACTCATAGCAACGCCACTGGGTCCCCGCCTTCGCGGGAAAAACGGTCGAGCAGCGACTTCTGCTTTCGCACCGCTAAGAAAAAAGGGCCGGTGAACCGGCCCTTGTTCGTTCTCACATCACTGGAAGTTGCCGCCGTCGAGGCAGCCGGCTTGGCCACTGTTGTTGGGGTATCCGGTGCCGGTGTTGTACGCCGCGTCCGACCAGTTCCCCTGAATCTTCCACTGGCTCCTGTTCGTGAACGTGAGCGGCGGCGTGCCGAACGCCCACGCGCATTCGTCCGCGTTCTCCGCGGCCGAGCTGTCGTACCAGGCGTTGAGCTGCGGATCGGTGCGTACTTCAGAGAGCTCGTAGCCCGATACGTTGGCGAGCGCGGCGAGACCTTGCGAGTGCAGCCCCATCGCTGCATTCCAGGCGTGCAAGATGCGGCCGCCTGGCGGTCGCGTGACCGGGTCAACTCGTCGGCGTGCAGCCGCACCGCAGGCGGTGGCTGCTCGTGTCGCGTCACACGGCTGGACGTACAAGCCACCACTGCGTTCACAACTTCGCAGCCAAGCGTTGCTGCGCGTCCTTGCACCCGGATTGCACCTTCATTGCGTCGCTGCTCATCGGTACGGTGTCTTCGCTGATGGTGCCCCGGTTGGCGGCGCGGGCTGCCTGGTTGAACGCACGTAACAGACCGCGGACGCTTGCCGCGGTACCAAGGCCGCTGTTTGAGCTGGCGGCGCATGTCGTCGCGGCATCGAGCGCCTTCACGAGCGCGTCCTCGTAAGCGGTGAGCGCATTTTCGGCCTGCGTGGCCTGGGTTTCTTTCGCCTGCTGACGCAATGACGGCACAAGCGCCGTTTGTAACGTGCTCGTGATCTGCGGCTTGGCGCCGCCAAACACGTCGGCCCAGAATTGGAGGAAGGGAGAAGGATCCTGATGCTCGGTCACGAGTGCCGAGATCGTCAACGCCTTCTTGTCGATCATGTCCTTTGGAAGCGCGATCGAAAACCATCTCGATTCGTCGTTGCCGCGATTCGGAGTCTGGTCCGTATCGAGAACGGGAGGCGGATACCTCATCGCAACACCCGGGCGCAGGCGGCCGAGGATCAGGCCGCCATTGGCCGTGCCGGGCGCCGCCGGATCCTGTTCGGGCGTGTGGAACGCGAAGTACATGCCGACGTCGCGCTCCTTCGACAGACGCAGGATCGCGCGACTGATCGGATAATCGAGCCTCGCGTACACCGGCGCCAGTGTCAGTAGCGTGGAATCGGACCCGCCGGTGATGCTCGTCGGCACGACCTGCGCTTCGAATAAGAAATCCGGCTGCTCGGCGAGCCACATTCGTCGATCCCAGAAGCGCTTCAGGTTGTCGGGATCGATCACTCCTTTGCGCTCGGCCGCTGCCCACGTCGCGGCGGATTGCGTCCTGACC
>DASPWV010000232.1:0-10528 GCA_035637635.1 Vicinamibacterales bacterium
TAGCTGCTCGTGCCGCTTTCGTGGCGGCGCTGCTCGTCAACTTGTTGCCCGCGTACCTGCTCGCAGCGCTGCTGATGACAATCGACGCGCCGTACATGGCATGCTGGGCTGCCGCCGTCGGGTGCGCGTGGTGGGCCTACAAACGTGAACGCTCCTGCCACCCCTCGTGGCTGCCGTGGATTGGCTGTGGTATCGGCATCGGTGGTGGATTCCTGTTCAAGTACACGGCGGTGTTGCTCCTGCCAGGTCTCGTTGCGTTTGCGATCTTGAATCGTGATGCGTGGCAGCGCGGCGTTGCCCTTCGTGTGACGGCGCTCCTGGCGATCGCGGTGACACTGATGCTTCCAGTCTTGCTTTGGAATCTGCAGCATCAAGGCGCTGGATTGCAGCACCTGCTTGGATTTCTGGCCACACCAGGCGGCGACCGGCCCGTGCGGGGTGCCTGGACCTACGATCCCCGCTGGACCTTGGAGCTCGTTCTCGCGCAACTCGCCATCATCGGTCCTGTGTTTGGTGTCTTCGCGCTCGCGTGGCGCCGAGTGCGCGCGGGTTCGGATGCGGCGCAGTTCGCCGTATGCTGCGCAGCGCCGATGCTGTTGTTTTTCTTGTTCCTGACGTTTCGTGCACCCGCGGAAGCCAACTGGCCGATCGCCGCTTACATCAGTCTGCTGCCGCTGGCGGCCTGCACTATTGCCGAAGGCGCTGACTCGGGTGTGCGCATCTGGTGGCGTACTACGCTCGCATACGGCGCAGTCGCGTGTCTGGCTATTCACATGCCGCTCGTTGTTGCCAGTCTGCCGACGGTTGGACGCCTCGTGCCAACGCATCGGTTTCGAGGGTTTGCGGATCGCGCGCGTTCGCTCGGCCAGCACCTGGACAGCGTTGCGTCTTCAACGGGAAGGCCGTTGATCGTCGCGACGTCGCACAATCTCGCCGGGTTGCTCGCGTTTTACCTGCCCGGGCGGCCGCTTGTCGCAAGCGCTGGACGCTTTCTGGGCGATCGCCCGTCGGCATACGACTACTTCGCCGACACCAGCCTTGCGTACCCTCAGATAGGCGCGCGGCCTGCCGTGCTCGTTGGCGGCACGTTTGCGGGATGGGAGGAGGCATTCATCGCAGACGGCTTGACGCTCGTGTCAGACGAAGGGCCTCAGTTTGCGACGTCGAATCTTCGCGGCCCGCGCCAGCCGCTCGCGCCTGTCGTCCACAAACAATGACCATTCACGAGCGCGTCGTGGCGCATCTCGATCACGCGCTCGGGCGCGCCTCGAGGGTAATCGAACCGTTCTCACACGTCTACCTGGAGAACGTGTTTCCAACCGACACCTACCGCGAGATTCTCGATCACCTCCCTGACCTCCCACTCTTTTCGCCTGACAATCCGAAGAAGTATCGAGGCGCCGTTGCCAAGCTTGCTGGCGGTGAGCGCTCGGGCGTGCAACCGCGATCGATTGCTTCAGACACGTCCGCTCGCATGGCCGACGCACACGATCTCGAGTCGTGCCGTTATGTCCTGCCGCTGAATGCGGCAAATCTCGAGCGGATGCCGGCAGCCGATCGGCCTGTGTGGAGGGGATTGGCCGACGCGCTCTGTTCGCCGCAGCTGAAGAACCGGGTGTTCGAACTGTTCGCAGACGATCTCTGTCGCCGGCTGCGAATCACGCGCGGGGCCCTCGGGCGCGTGCGCGCGTATCCGCGACCGAGCTTGATTCGTGATTTCGCCGGCTACTGGATTGCGCCGCATCCCGACACGGGCGCGAAGCTTGTCACGATGCAGCTCTATCTGCCGCGCGACAAGTCGCAGCAGGCGCTCGGGACGACGTTGTACCGGCGGCGTCTGTTCAACCCGCGCAACCTGCTTTCGGTGAAGAACATGTTCGAGAAAGTCGTGCAACTGCCCTTTTTGCCGAATAGCGGCTATGCCTTTCCAGTAGGCGCGCATAGCTGGCACGGTCGCGACGAAGTGCCGCAGAGTTGCGGGGAGCGAAACTCGATTCTTCTCTTCTATTACCGCGACGGATCGCGCGAATGGTAGCGACGGCGTAGCGACGGCAATCGAGGGAGTCACGATCGATAATTTCCAAACTGCAGCGCGATCCCGAAATCGTGGTCCTTCAGCAGTTGAATCGCGCCCTGTAACTCATCGCGCGAAGCGGACGACACACGCACCTGATCGCCCTGGATTGCGGCCTGCACTTTTTTCATCTTCGCGTCTTTGATCGTCTTGACAATCTCACGTGCGGTATCGGTCGGAATGCCGATCTGCAATGCGATCACCTGCTTGACGCTTCCACCTGCCGCGTTTTCGATCTCACCCGGCTTCAGGTTCTTGATTGGCACGTTGCGGCGGACCATACGCGTTTGCACGATTTCCCACACGGCGCTCAGCTTGAACTTGTCTTCGGCCGTCAACGTGAGCGTCTTCTCTTTCTGGTCGAGCTCGATACTGGCGTGTGACCCTTTGAAGTCGTAGCGCTGAACGATTTCTTTGCGCGCCTGATTGATTGCGTTGTCGACTTCCTGGAGATCGATCGTGGAGGTCACGTCAAACGAGTTCATGGCCATGCCCGAAGCATAGCCGCAGATGGCCGCAGATGGCCGCAGATGGTCGCAGATGGTCGCAGATGACCGTAGATAGCCGCAGATGGTCGCAGATAACCGTAGATAGCCGCAGATGGTTATACGGCTTGCAGCGCCTTGCGCACCTCGGCGACGACAGCGTCGGGCAGCGCAGGCTTCAGTACGAACGATGCGCAACCTGCTGCGGCGGCATCGCGGGATGCGAGCTCGGAGGCATGGCCGGTAATGGCCACGACAGGGATGTGCTGGGTCGAAGCGTCGGCTTTCAACTGACGCGTGGCTTCCCACCCGTCGATGCCCGGCAGCGAAAGATCCATGAGGATACAGTCCGGTCTCATCTCACGGGCCTTCGACACCGCCTCGATGCCGGTCCGGGCTTCCTCCACGCGGAAGCCCGACCCTTTCAGGTACTCGGCGTACATCTCGCGAGCATCCTGATAATCGTCGACAACCAGTATGAGCGGGGACGGCGCCATTGATGTTCCACAACTCTAGTCGCGTCATGACGTGCGCTCAAGCACAGCAGTTGCGCCGCATACAATGAACGGCGTGCCCTCCGCGAAGACAAAGCCCTCCGGCGCGAGTCGGGCCGTTGCTCTCATTCGAGTCGGCGTAGACCGGCACCCGGCGAGCGATTACGTTGCCGTCGAAGAGCCTATGGAAGTGCGTGTGAACGGCGTGCCCTTCGCCGTCATCATGCGAACGCCCGGGGCCGATCGCGAGCTGGCGGCTGGGTTTCTGCTTGCGGAAGACGTCATCCGGACGTCCGACGAGCTCCTGACGATTGAGGAATGCGAGGACACGACGGTCGAGGCGCGCGGCAATACGCTGAACGTCGCTGTCGGTGGCGACGCCGTGGAGCGTCTCGCGACGCGGCTCGGCGAGCGGCGAGAGGTGGTGATGACGGCTTCGTGCGGTCTGTGCGGCCGGCGCACCATTGAAACGCTTCGCTCGCGTGTGGCCGCTGTCGACGGCCACTGGAGGGTGCCGGTCGACATCGTGCGGCAACTGCCGTCCAGACTGCGGGCCGCCCAGGACGTGTTCGACACGACGGGCGGTTTGCATGCGGCAGGGCTGTTCGACCGGGCTGGAACGCTACGGCACGTTGCAGAGGACGTTGGCCGGCACAACGCCGTCGACAAGATCATCGGACGGCGCGTGATGGAAGACGCGCTCCCGCTTGACGACTTCATCCTCGTCCTGTCGGGTCGCACGTCGTTCGAGCTCGTGCAGAAGGCCCTGCTGGCCGGTATCCCGTTTGTTGCCGCGGTGTCGGCGCCATCGAGTCTGGCCATCGAGCTCGCGGCGGCCTCCGGGATTACCCTGTGCGGCTTCGTTCGCGGCGATCGATTCAATGTGTACGCTCACGACGAGCGCATCGGCTGACACTTCGGACACCAGTACGTCACGCGCGCATCGTCTCCCGTCTTCTTCCAGACGATCGGTGTTCCGCATTTACGACATGGCAGCCCGGCGCGGCTGTACACCCACAGTCTGTCCTGCGGTCCTGTGGTTCTCCTGAATCCGCGATAGGTGACCATGGCCGGTCCCGGTTTCTCTGCGACGTTCTCCAGGAGCAGCCGGCGTGCGATTGCGATCACGTTGGCGAGAGCGGCATCTTCAACGGACGCCACCGGTTGGCCGGGATTGATGCCGGCGAGAAACAGCACCTCGGACTTGTAAACATTCCCGACGCCCGCGACAACGCGTTGATTGATCAGGGCATCTGCTATCGGCGTGCTCGCGTATTCTTTCATCCTTCGCAGCGCTTCCTCCGCGTCGAACGACTCGCTCAGGAGATCAGGACCGAGCGTCGCAATCGGACGATGGCGCGAGAGCTCGGTGGATCGAACGAACTCGGCAGCGTGCACGCGAAAGGCGACTGCAACCCAGTCGTCGGTCTCGAGGACGATGCGCATGGCGGATGCGGGTAGTTGCCAGCGCTCGCCGGGCCGGTAGATGTGCCAGCTGCCGTTCATGCGCATGTGCGTCCGCAGCACCAAATGGCCGGAAAAGCTGATCAGCAGGTGTTTGCCAGCAGCATTGACACTTTCAACAGTCCGCCCGGCGATCGGATTGTCCGTGTCGACTCGCGCCAGATGGACCAGCATCGTCCGGAAGCGGGTGACGCGCTGACCGGCAAGCGCCCGGTTCAGCGTTCGGGCCGTCTTGAATATCGCGTCGCCTTCGGGCATAAACTTCCATTCTCAGCGGAGTTGACTCAGCCTCAGGAGGTGTGCGTGAAGGCAGCGGCCGTGTTCGTCACGTCTTTGCTCTGGCTCGCCGCCTGTCGAGCGCCGGCGCCACCCGCGAGCGCGGCCGGGCCGTCGCCGAGCAGCATCACCACTGCGACCTATCTTGATTATTCACGGCGCGACGATCTCCTCGCTGGCGGCGTCAGGATGATCCCGATTCAAACGTCCAGAGGCACGTTTCGCGTGTGGACGAAGCGCATCGGCAACAACCCGCGCATCAAAGTGCTGCTGCTGCACGGCGGACCGGCGGCCACGCACGAGTACATGGAAGCGTTCGACAGTTATTTCCCTCCTGCAGGCGTCGAGTACTACTATTACGATCAGCTCGGCTCGTATTACAGCGATCAACCTGATGATGCCAGCCTGTGGGATTTGCCACGATTCGTCGAAGAAGTGGAGCAGGTTCGACAGGCACTCCGTCTCGACTCGAGCAATTTTTATCTGTTGGGTCAGTCGTGGGGCGGTCTGCTCGGCATGGAGTACGCGCTCAAGTACCAGAAGAATCTGAGGGGTCTGGTCATCTCGAACATGATGGCCAGTGTTCCTGCCTACAACGAGTACGCTCAGAAGGTCCTGATGCCTGCGATGGACCAGAAGGTGCTGGCCGAGATCAAGAAGCTTGAATCAAGCGGCAAGTACGAAGATCCCCGTTACATGCAGTTGCTGATTCCCGCGCACTATACTCAGCACATCCTCCGCATGCCGCCGGAGCAATGGCCGGAGCCGGTGCAGCGATCCTTCAAGCACCTCAATTCGAAGATCTATGTTCCGATGCAAGGGCCCAGCGAGCTCGGCGCCAGCGGCAAGCTCGCAAACTGGGATCGCACGGCGGACCTGGCCAAGATCTCTGTGCCGACTCTCGTGATTGGCGCGAGATACGACACCATGGATCCGGCACACATGGAGATGATTTCCCAAAAAGTGCAAAAGGGAAGATATTTGTTCTGTCCAAACGGCAGTCACCTGGCGATGTACGACGATCAGCCAACGTACATGAATGGTGTTACCGCGTTCTTGAAAGACGTCGATGCGGGTCGATTTTGATGTGAAGGAGCGGATATGAGCAGAAGACTGTTTGGTCTAACGGTAGTGGCAATCGCCGTTGCCGCGTCGGGCATCGGCGGAAGTGCCCGCCAGTCTGCCGGCGACGCGGTTCGCATCGACGCTGACGATATTGGCGGCGTTGTCACCGGTCCGAAAGGACCGGAAGCGGGCGTGTGGGTCATTGCGGAAACGACCGACCTGCCGACGAAATACAGCAAGACGGTCGTGACCGACGATCGCGGGCGGTATCTCGTGCCGGACTTGCCGAAAGCGAATTACAGCGTCTGGGTGCGCGGCTACGGTCTGGTCGACTCTCCAAAAACGCAGGCCGTGCCCGGTAAGAATCTGAATCTCACCGCCGTGGTTGCGCCAAACGCGCGTGCGGCCGCTCAATACTATCCGGCCGGCTACTGGTTTTCGCTCATTCAGCCGCCGGCAAAGAGCGAGTTTCCGGGCACGGGTCCGACGGGCAACGGCATTTCGCCGAACATCGGAAGCCAGGCCGAGTGGATCAGAAACCTGAAATCAGGTGGCTGTTGGGCGTGTCATCAGCTCGGGAACAAAGCCACGCGTGAGATCCCGAAAGCGCTCGGCAGCTTCGAATCGACTGCCGATGCGTGGGAGCGGCGCGTGCAGTCGGGTCAGGCGGGATCGCAGATGCTCAGCGGACTGGGTAATTTTGGCAAACCGCGAGTGTTGACGATGTTTGCGGACTGGACGGACAGAATCTCAACGGGCGAGGTGCCGCCGGCGCCGCCACGGCCGCAGGGCATCGAGCGTCAGGTGGTGATCACACAGTGGGACTGGGCAGATCCGAAAGTGTATCTGCACGACGAGGTCTCGACGGATCGACGCAATCCCTCGTTGAACGCCAACGGGTTGATTTACGGGTCGCTGGAGCTCAGCGCCGACTACCTGCCGGTACTCGATCCGGTGAAGCACACGACATCGCGAGTAAAGCTGACCGTGCGCGACCCGAATACTCCCGCGACTCCAGCCACGATGCCGCAGCCTTCTCCGTACTGGGGCGAAGAGGCGCTCTGGACGAGCAAGAACAACGTTCACAACCCGATGTTCGATCATCAAGGTCGCGTCTGGATCACATCCGCGGTCCGGCCGTTTGACAATCCGGATTTCTGCAAAGCGGAATCGACGCATCCCTCTGCGAAGCTGACGCCGGTCGACCGCTCGAGCCGTCATCTCGCCGTTTACGATCCCAAAGACGGCAAGCTCACACATATCAGCACCTGTTTCGGCACACACCATTTGATGTTTGCCGAAGATGCGAATCACACGCTGTGGACGAGCGGCGGCGGTCCGGTCGTTGGATGGCTCAACACGAAGATGTTCGACGAGACCGGCGACGAAGTGAAGTCACAGGGATGGACGGCGCTCATCATCGACACGAACGGCAACGGGAAACGTGACGACTACGTCGAGGGGAACGCCCCTGTCGATCCCACGAAGGACAAGCGTTTCTCAGGCGGGCTGTATTCGGTGGCGGTTGCACCCGACGGGGCGGTGTGGGGAACGGTGCTCGGCTTCCCGGGCGCGATTGTGCGATTGAGTCCCGGATCGAATCCTCCCGAGACTGCCCTGGCCGAAGTGTACGAGCCGCCGTTCCAGGATTCGAAAATGGGAGGGTTCTCGCCGCGCGGCGGCGACGTCGATCGAAACGGCGTGTTCTGGGCCGCGCTTGCAAGCGGCCACCTTGCGAGCTTCGACCGTCGCAAGTGCAAAGCGCCGCTGAATGGTCCAAAAGCCACCGGTCAGCACTGCCCCGAAGGATGGACGCTTTATCCGGAGCCGCTGCCCCAACTCAAAGGCGTCACCGATTCCGGCAGCGCGGAGGCGAGCTACTTCACGTGGGTCGATCAATTCGACACCTTTGGCTTGGGAAAGAACGTTCCGATCGATACCGGCAACGCGTCGGAGGGTTTGCTCGCGTTGAAAGACGGCAAGTGGGTCATCCTCCGAGTGCCATATCCACTCGGGTTCTACACGAAGTGGATGGATGGACGAATTGACGATGCGAACGCAGGCTGGAAGGGCAAAGGTCTGTGGGCGACGGTCAGCACACGCGCGCCGTTTCACATGGAAACGGGAAAGGGCACCACGAGCAAAGTGTTGCATTTCCAATTGAGACCGGATCCGCTGGCGAAGTAGGTAGTCCGCGACACGAAGTCCGCGACACGTAGTGGCGGGCCTTTAGGCCCGCCCGTGTTGCGACACGATCGAAAGGCGGCCCTGAAGGGCCGCCACTACCTGTCTGTGCGTGACGTCCGCGGCACGCGCAGCTGCAGTCCCATCGCTGTCGGAGCAAAGCCCGCTTCGATCAAAAACGGCGCGACCTCGCTCGATCCCGCAGGCGCGCCGTTGATCTGTTCGATGAGCCAACCGCGACTGCCCTCCGGCGCGCGCACGGCGAGCGCGACAAGCTCGCTCGCCAGCGCACGAGCGGCGGACGAACGATCGGGCTCGTCGGGAGGCAAAGACACGAGCATCAACCGATCGCCGCGCGCGATCCACGCAACCAGGTGCCCGTTGACGAGGACCACGCGTGCGCCTGCCGACCGCGCGGCGCGCAGCGTGCCAACCTCGGTCGATTCGCTATCCTCAGTGCCGCTGGCAGTACGCAACACCTGTGGACCGGCAGATTGGAACGACTGAAATGGGGACTGTCCCCTTTTTCGCGCGTGTTGCCAGTCGGGCCAGGGCAGGAGCGACCCGTACGGGTTGGCGGGATCGGTCGCTGCCAGCGTCACCGTGATCGGCGTCTCCGGATCTTCGCGTGATGCGCGAAGCAGATCCACGGCGCCTGGCTGCGCAAACTGCGCGGCGCCGAGGCCGGCAACAAAATAACCACGCCGCACGCGGCCGGTCTCTTCGAGCCGGCGGAGCACGGTGTAAACGGCGCTGAAGCCACCGGGAACTTGCTCGATGGTTGTCACTTCGCGCGTGACGATGCCGTGCCGCGTGAGCAACTGCTGCGAAAATGCCGTCGCCCACGCGGTCAACGCGCGTTGAGCAGTTCGATCGGCCAGCGCGTTCCATCTTCCTTCAGCAGAGGGAGGCACCAGACGACGTGATCGGAACGGCGTGACCCGACCCGGTCGCCGCGACCGCTCAGGCGGACGAAGGTACGCCCGCAACGCATGCAACGTGTCGTTTGTGACGAGTCCCTTCCAGACGAGCGACCACAATGCATCGACCGTTTCCTGCGGGAACCCACCGCCAAGCGCTGCATGGAGCGGGGCGAAGAACGACGCGCCGAGCTCCTGCAACTGCGTGAGCACGTCTGCTTCACGACCCTTCACCGCCGCGTGTTCGGTTGCTGGCGGCAGCAGTCGTGCCAGGTGATCCGTCAGATACAACGCGATTCGTCCATCGCGCTCGCCGAGCGGCTCGACGCCCACCCACACCACTTCGCCTGCAGCCATCAGCGTGTCGAGATGCGCAGGCGTGTAGTCGTTGATCCGCGACGGCAGAATATCGATCTCGAGCAACGATGCGACGAGCGGCACTCCCTGCAGCTGCTCGATGGTGTCGAGCAGGCCGTCGAGGCCCACGCGCGGGCGTGTAATGCCATGCCACGTCGCGAGAAAGCGTCCGAGCGCTGGCGCATCGACCGGCTCGACTTCCTGACGGAGCCGCGCAAGAGATCGACGTCTGATTACGCGAAGCACGTCGACGTCGCACCATTCACGCACACGTCCGCCAGGTCGAAACGCGCCCTCGACGATACGTCCCACAGCCACCAGCCGCGTGAGCGCAAGCTCGACGACGCCGGAAGCCAATCCAAAGCGCGCCGCGGGATCGGAAGCCGGAAACGGTCCGTGCGTGCGTGCGTATCGGCGAAGGAGGCTTCCGATTGGATCGTCAACACGCTCGAGCAGCGATTCAGGAAGACCGCGCGGCAAGGGAACACCGAGCGCGTCGCGGTATCGGGCGGCCTCTTCCACGGCAACCAAACGTGGCTCGCCTGCAATCGGCAGTTCGACCACGCGCCGGCTCTCCACCAACTCCCGTGCAGCCGTGTCCGCGATGCCGCCTGCTGTTGTACGCGCGCGGAGTTCTTCCAGCGTGAGGTCGCCAATGCGCAGCAACAAATCGTGCACCGCGTCCACCGAACGCGCACGGAAGCGCTCCTCCAGATGCTGCAATTCCGCTTCGGTCGACTCGATTGCGCCGGCGTCGAGCAGATCGCGGAGCTCCGCCTCGCCAATCAACTCGCGAAGCTGCGCCTGATCAACTGCGAGCGCCTGAGCACGGCGCTCTGCAAGAGGGGCATCGCCGTCGTAGATGTAATTGGCGACGTAGTTGAAGAGCAGCGCGGAGCCAAACGGCGATGGCGTGCGCGAATCGACGGACGCCACGCGAATGGAGCGGCTTCGCACGCGGCGGAGCACATCGACGAGGGCGGGCAAGTCGAAGACGTCACGCAGACACTCGCGGTACGTCTCGAGAATGATCGGAAACGATCCATACTGCGCCGCCACAGCAAGGAGGTCGGCCGCGCGTTTCCGCTGCTGCCACAACGGTGCGCGCGCGCCAGGACGGCGGCGCGGCAAGAGCAACGCACGTGCGGCGGCCTCCCTGAAGCGCGCAGCGAACAGGGCCGTCGATCCGAGCTGACGCAGGATGAGCGC
>DASPWV010000233.1:0-2358 GCA_035637635.1 Vicinamibacterales bacterium
CTGATACCTGATACCTGATACCTGATACCTGATACCTGACACCTGACACCTGATACCTGACACCTGACACCTGATACCTGATACCTGATACCTGATACCTGATACCTGATATGCCGCACGAATCCGAGTTTACGCACTGGCACGAGCCCCGCGGGACCAAGAAAGCCGGATACGGCGAGTTCAAGAAGCAGCCGACGCCGTACGACTCGTTCATGGAGTCGGAAGGCATCCCTGTTTTCCGCGACATCGGCATCGACAAAGTTCAAAACCTGCCGCTGGTTCCCTGGAAGCGCACGGGTGGCCGAGGCCACTACATTCAACTGTATGGTACCGAAAGCAAGTGGGGCTGCTACGTCGTCGAAGTGCCACCGGCCGGCGCGCTGAACCCCGAGAAGCACGTGTATGAAGAGATCTTCCTCGTCGTCGAAGGACGCGGCACGACGGAAGTCTGGCAGGACGGAGAAACGAAGAAGCACGTGTTCGAATGGCAGAAGGGATCGATGTTTTCGATTCCAATGAACGCGTGCCATCGACTGGTGAACGCGACGTCCGGTGGCGCGCTGCTGCTGGCCGGCACGACGGCACCGAATGTCCTCAACATGATCAACAGCGTGGACGCGGTGTTCAACAACGCGTTCGTGTTCCGCGATCGATTCGATGGCGCGGACGATTTCTTCAAGGCCAGGGACGACATCGAGCCGGATCCGGTGCGCGGCCTTGCGATGCGCCGCACCAACTTCATTCCCGATGCGGTGAACTGCGATCTGCCGCTCGACAACCGCAGGTCCGTTGGCGCGCGCCGCGTCGAGCCGTTCATGACCAACAACCAGTTCTATTTTTGGATCGGCCAGCACGAGACAGGGCGCTATTCCAAGGGCCATGCGCACTCCTCTGCCGCGGTGCTCATTTGTCTGAAGGGCAGGGGTTACACCTACAGTTGGCCGGAACGCTGCGGCGTCACCCCATGGCAGGACGGCTTCGCGAACGAAGTCCGCCGGCAGGATTACGAGCCGGTCGGGCTGGTGACCGCCGCACCGGGCGGCGCGCGCTGGTTTCATCAGCACTTCGGGGTCGGGCGCGAGCCGCTGCGGCTCACTGCGTGGTTCGGTCCACACAACCCGGGCCGCGACCCTGGTGCGCCGGGCGAGAAACACACCGACTACACGGCAATCGATATCAACCAGGGCGGCACGTCCATTCCGTACTGGATGGAAGATCCGTACATCCGCCAGGAATATGAAGCTACGCTCCGAGCGAACGGTGTCGAGACGCGCATGGATCCCGCGTGGTACGTCAAACCCGCTGACGCCGACCTCAAGAAGGCGACTGTCGTCTGAGGGTTCCCCTCGGTGAGTGACGAAGAGGGCGGCGGCAGGATTTTTTTCAGCAGCGTCCGCCGCAGTCTCGAAATCGAGGACGAGATCACTCTCGTGACCGTTGGCGTCGACATCGGCTCCTCGACGTCGCACCTTGTGTTCTCGCGACTGCTGCTCGAGCGGCTCGACAACCGCTACATCGTTTCCCAACGAGAAGTTCTGTATGAGTCGGAGGTGCTGCTGACGCCATACGCGGACGATCTGACGATCGACGCGGAGGCTCTCGGCGCGTTTATCGAGCGGCAGTACCAGCGCGCGAACATCGCTCCCGACGCGATCGATACGGGCGCACTTATCTTGACGGGCGTCGCCGTCCGGCGGAGCAACGCCCGCGCCATTGCGGACTTGTTTGCGGCACAGGCTGGCAAGTTCGTGTCGGTGAGCGCAGGCGATGCGCTCGAAGCGACGCTCGCCGCGTTTGGATCGGGCGCCGCCGCGCGGTCCATCCGCGAGACCGCGCGCGTCATGAACATCGATGTGGGCGGCGGGACGACCAAGATCGCCGTGTGCGAACAGGGCGCCGTCGTCGAGCTCACGGCCATGGATGTTGGCGCGAGGGTGCTGTCGTTCGATCGCGACAGGCGGCTGACGCGAATCGAGGAGGCCGGCCGCTTTTTCGCCCGCCAAGCGCACGCGGCGGTCGAACTCGGCGATCACGTTGACGACGATGTGCTCGATGCGATTGCCGAGAGGATGGCGGATCACCTGTTTCAAGCGGTCAGCTCCGCGACGCTCTCGCCCGAGACGGAATCGCTCATGCGCCTCGAGACGCTGCGGAACGAACGTCGTCCGGAGGTGGTGATCTTCTCCGGCGGTGTGTCCGAGTATGTGTACGATCACGAACGCGCCGAGTTCGGCGATCTGGGTCCGCGTCTTGCGCGAGCGATCCGCGCGCGCGTCTCGACGTGGGGCCCGCGAATCGAGCCTCCGGATCAGGGTATTCGCGCGACGGTTGTCGGCGCGTCGCAGTACACCATTCAGG
>DASPWV010000234.1:0-5284 GCA_035637635.1 Vicinamibacterales bacterium
AAGTGATGATCGTCGATCCGACGAAGGAACCATCTGGCGAGACTTTGGCCGCGTCGGTTTCCGCTGCGGCGATGGATGGGTACTCGAATACGCTCACAGTGCCGCCATTCACGACGATCAACTGTGCATTCGTCGAGAAAAACGGATTTGACGACTGCGGCAGAACCTCTCCGCGAACCACCGTGGCACTTTGGCCCCGCAGTGCAGCGATGAGCGCCTCTGTCGAGGTGAGTCCAGTTGGCCCGACAGGATTCGATTCGTCGCATGCGACGCCCGACACGACTGCTGTGAGTAAGACAACCGCGCGTAACCGACGTCGCATAGGGCCTCCCGACTAGGCACTGTCTCTGACGCCATTCTACGGCCGTCGCGCGCCTCGTCCTCAGAGAAGGTTGGTCCATCGCGAACGCGATCCATCGACGAGTTTCGACCTCGTCAGGTGAAGCGACGTTCGCAGGGCGCTCGGTTGGCTATACTGGGACACAGATGGCTCGACGCGGACTCGCGTTGGCATTCGCACTGATTGTGGCGACGGCCCCTGTGGCCAGCGACATGTGCCGCATCTTCTGCGCACGGGAGCAGCCGCGAAGTGCCGATCCCCCGCAGCATCACCACTCCTCGGACGTGCCAGCGGAGGCCTCCCATTATCATCATCATCAGGGCAATGGTGCGGCGCCGATTTCACCAGCCGCAGTGCATGCGGTCGCGCATTCTTGCCCGGAGCTGAATTCGATCGTCGTGGTATCTCGCGACAGCGTGCGTGATACCGCGGCCATGGCGGTTCTCGTCACGCCGGGCGTTCTGTTCGCAGTTCGCCGGGTGTCCAGTGCGATCGTCGTCGATAGACGGCACGGCCCCCCAGGTTCCACCCGTTCCATCGCCCAACTCAGAATCTAAAACCACCTCTCCGCGATCGTGTGGTTCGGTCGTTTCCAGGAGAGGTGCATGTACACGCGAATCGTTTTCTCGAGATTGTTTCGCCTTGCCGTCGCCGTTTTCGTGAGCGGCATCGGCGTGCATCCGGCGTCGGCTCAGTCATCGCCACCACTGGCGCAAGAGCAACATCAGCACGGAACTGCGACGCCAAAGCAGTCGCAGGGCGAGCATGACATGCAGATGGCGCGTGAAGGTTCAGGCACCGCGTGGCTGCCGGATGCGACGCCGATGTACGCCGTCCACTGGATGAAAGGGCCATGGACGTTGATGTTTCACGAGAATGCCTTCCTGCAATACCTGCGCGAGTCGGGCGACCGCGGTGACGACCAGTTCGGCAGCATCAACTGGGTCATGGGGATGGCGCAGCGAAACGTTGGCAGTGGCCGTGTCATGTTCCGCGGCATGTTCAGCGCTGAGCCGTGGACGATCGGCGGCTGCGGGTATCCGGATCTGCTGGCGAGCGGCGAACAGTGCAAGGGCGAGAAAATCCACGACCGGCAGCACCCGCACGATCTGATGCTGGAACTGTCGGCGGCCTACGACGCGCCGTTGAAGGGTTCAGTCCGCTGGCAGGTGTATGGCGGTCCGGTAGGGGAACCGGCGCTCGGTCCCGTTGCGTATCCCCACCGCGTCTCCGCGATGCCGAATCCGCTTGCGCCGATTGCGCATCATTGGCTCGACTCCACGCACATCACGTTCGGCGTGGTGACCGGCGGCGTCTACGGCAACCGATGGAAGGCCGAAGCGTCGGTATTCAACGGTCGGGAGCCAGACGAGCAGCGTGCGGACTTCGACTTCGGCGCACTCGACTCGTTCTCCGGACGACTGTGGTTCCTGCCCACGTCGAAGTTGGCCTTGCAAGTGTCCGCGGGGAAACTCACCGAAGCCGAAGCCGGCGAAGGCGCCGGGCCACGGATCGACGTGTCGCGTGTGACGGCCTCGGCGACGTACCAGGGCACGCCGAGTGAGAACAGCATCTGTGCGACAACGATTGGATGGGGCCGGAATGAAGAATCCGGACACGGCTCCAACGCGCTGCTGATCGAGACGAATCTGACATGGCAGGACCGCGACACCGTGTTCGGCAGGTTCGAGGCGGTCAGCAAAACGGCCCACGATCTCGCGGTGCCGGAATCCGATGAACCATTCACGCTCGCGAAGCTGCAAGGCGGGTACACGCGCTATCTGCCGACCTGGAACGGGCTGAAACCCGGAGTCGGCGTGTCGGTATCTGCCGGCTTTGTCCCAGACAGGCTGAAGAACGCGTACGGGAGTCGCGTCAATGGCGGATTCGGCGTGTTCGTTACGTTGGGTCCCGCCGCGATGATGATGCACGCCGGTCACGAAGCGGAAGGAGGCGCCGCCGAGCATGCGGGGCATACCGGCGCGCCAGCGGCCGGTCACACGCAGCACGGCGCCCCCCGCCAGGCCGCACCATCGCGTCCGGCGGCCAGAGAAGCTCCAGCTGCAGCGGCAGCTCCGGGCGGCGAACCACGATTGCCGGTGACCGAAGCAGAACGCGTAATCGATCCCGCTTGTGCCGCCACGATTGATCTCGTCAACGCACCGAAGGCGACGTACCAGCGGAAGGTTTACTACTTCTGTTCGACCGCGGACCGCGACGAATTCGTGCGAGATCCGGCGGCGTATCTCAAAAAGCGCGGGAAATGATTATGCGGGCGGTGCTGAAAGCGTTCGGATTGCTCGTGGCGATCATGGCGATCGTCAGCGTGGTGACCTTCATCTGGATGGGATCGCGCGGCATCAGCGCAAAGGCACAACCTGGACGGTTCGAGACGATTGTCGCCCGAACGATGCGTCGCCTGGCGATGCCGCGATCGGGGCACGATCTCAAGAACCCGGTTGCGAAGTCGCCAGAAGTTCTCGCTGAGGGGATGGCGCATTACGCCGACCACTGCGCGGCCTGTCACGCGAACGATGGCAGCGGCGAGACCGAACTCGGAATTGGCCTCTATCCGAAGCCACCCGATATGCGTTTGGAGGCCACGCAGTCTCTCACGGACGGCGAGTTGTTCTACATCATCGAGAACGGCGTTCGGTTGACAGGGATGCCGGCATGGTCGACGGGTACGGAAGAAGGCAAGACGGCTTCGTGGCACTTGGTGCACCTCATTCGTGAATTGCCGCGACTCACGCCGGGGCAGATCGATCAGATGAAAGCCCTAAACCCACGTTCGCCGGAGGAGGTCCGGCAAGAGATCGAGGAAGAGAAATTCTTACAAGGCGGCTCGCAGACACCGAAGCCGCGAACGCCAACGCACACGCACAAACACTAAAGGAGCTCTCATGTACAAGAAATGGATCGTCGCAACCGTCCTTGCCGGCGCTCTGGTCATCCCCGTCGTTGCTCGGGCGCATGAAGGGCACGCCCACAAAGTCATGGGCACCGTCGCGAGCATTGACGGGAAGAACCTGATGGTCAAAACCACAGACGGAAAGACGGTGATGGTTATGCTCGATGCGAAGACCAAGATTACGCAGGGCAAGAACAAAGTGGATCTGAGCACGTTGAAGGTCGGTGACCGTGTCGTGGCCGAGGGGCCTGAAGAAAAAAACATGATCACGGCTGCCACGCTCAAGCTGGGCGAAGCCGCTGCGACCACGAAGAAGTAGCCGACCATGCGACAGGAGGACTCCATGAAGAAGGAGAGCCACTACCGGGATCTGCTCGTCATGGCAGTCCTCTCGTTCGTCTCGATGTACGTCCTGATGTACGCGATGGTCAACAGCATCGCGAACGTCTTCAACAATCTGAATCAGGTGTACATGGCAAGCCTGATGACGGCACCGATGGTGATCATCGAGCTGCTGGTCATGCGGGCGATGTACCACGATAGGAAGCGCAACGCGGCCATCGTCGGCGCGAGCGTCGTGATCGGAATCGCGGCGTTCATGTTGATTCGATTTCAGACCGGCATCTCAGACCGTGAGTTTCTACGATCGATGATTCCTCATCATGCGAGCGCCATCCTGATGTGTGAACAGGCGCCGATTCGTGATGCCGCAATCCGCGACTTGTGCGGGCGGATTCGTGCGAGCCAGCAGGCCGAGATCGATGAGATGCGCGCCAGGCTGCGCGCGCTGGAGGAGTAAGCGGTGGCGATTTCGAATCTCGCGCTCTTCGCGTCCGGCATCTTCTTTGGCGGCGCCGTGGATCACGCGATCCTGGCCGCGATGCGCCGAGGTGTCACGCCGTACGGCGTCAAGGCCGGCGTCGCTGGCAACTGGATGTTTGCCGCGGCTGATCTGCTTGCGGCGGCCGTGCTCTACCGCGTGCACGCCACGCGAGAGACGCGCGCGTAACGCACTCTTCTCGGGCCGGTCGTCTCGTCCCCTGAGCTATTCGGCCTGTGTTGCAGTCGGGTTACATTGCAGCAATAAACGAGAAACGTTCGCCGTCCAGAATATGGGCGGAGTTGCCAACCCTCTCGCTCCGAAGTTGACCAAGAGGGAGACAGGAGCCGGACTGGCATGCGTCGCTTCCTCGTCCACCACGTGCCGCTTGCCCTGGCGAGTGCGGGCCTTCTTGCGCTGTTCATGGCCGCGCCGACGTTCGACGCGTCCAAGTACCGTCATGCGGACGTTGTCAGCGGCGGGTTTCCTCGCGTGCAGAGCGAGGACGGGTCGGCGGGTCGCGTCGGCGGTCATCGCGCAGAGTCGGTTGCCGGCGCGAACGAACGGCACGATCGCCGCGATCATCATGGAGTCCAGGACGGACCGATGCGGCACGCCGGGCACGATGCGGCACCCCAAAATCACACCGGCGCGAGCAGTTCCGCCGAGAATCTCACGGACGTCATTCGATCACGCAACGTTCAACAGTTCACGGTCGCCAGCGGCTATCTCGCCTTAATCCTGCTGGCGGCCACCCTTCTTCTCGGGCCGGCGAATCTGGTCCTTCGCAGACGGAATCCGATCTCGACGTATCTGCGTCGGGACGTCGGGATATGGACGGCCGTCCTCACCATCGTCCACGTGATGTCCGCCGCACTGATTCACGTCAGCCACGGCAGCGGTCTGCCTGCCGCCGTGCTCCATTTCTTCGTCACTGAAGATGGAAGACTGCTGACGAATAGCTTCGGCCTCGGCAACTGGACGGGGCTCGCCGCAACGGTCATCGCGCTGGCGCTGCTCGCGACCTCAAGTGATGTCGCACTGCGGACGCTCAAGGCCAGACCATGGAAATTGATTCAGCGACTGAATTACGCGGTGTTCGCCCTGATCATCCTGCATGCGTTCTTCTACGGAGCCCTGTTGCGGATGAACTCGCCATTTTCGCGCCTGCTCGTTCTGAGCGTCGCGGTGGTCTGCATCGGACAGGCGGTCG
>DASPWV010000235.1:0-4888 GCA_035637635.1 Vicinamibacterales bacterium
TCGGTCGCCGGCGGCACGACGGGGCGACGGACGAGACCGCGCTTTTCAAAGGGCTCGAACGCTTTGTGATACACATGCCACACCGAGAGCCGTTCGCGTGTGATGCGATCCGCCTCCATGAGCTGCGCCCACAAGAACGCCGCGGTGATCTCACTCGGTTGAAATGACGACCCGACATCGCGCCAGGTGTATTTGTCGACTTTCCCCTCGAGAAACTGGCTTCGGTCCGTGCCCTTCTCCCAGATGATCTGCGCGCGCTTCACGAGATGTTCATCGTTGATGAGCAGTGCGCCGGCTTCTCCCGCGACGACGTTCTTTGTTTCGTGAAAGCTGAGCGTCGACATATCGCCGTAGCTGCCGAGCGGCCGGCATCTGTAGCGTGCGAGCAGGCCTTGCGCCGCGTCTTCGATGATTCGAATGCTGCGTGCACGAGCAATCGTGCAGAGCTGTTCCATCTCGCAGCCAACCCCGGCGTAGTGCACGGGCACGATGACGCGCGTTCTGGCGGTGATCGCCGCTTCGACGAGCGATTCGTCCAGGTTCAGCGTGTCTGGACGGATGTCGACAAACACGGGCACCGCCCCGCGCAGCACGAAAGCATTCGCTGTCGAAACGAACGTGAACGACGGAAGGATCACCTCGTCGCCCGGCCGCACGTCGAGCACGAGCGCAGCCATCTCCAGCGCGCCCGTACACGAGTGCGTCAGAAACGCGCGCCGGGACTGATGCCGCTCCTCGAGCCACTTCTGGCACCGGCCACCGAAAGGTCCGTTGCCTGCTAGATGGAAACCGGCGAGCACCTCAAGCAGACATTCGTGCTCGCGTCCAGACAGGCTTGGTCTGTTGAACGGAATGTGCCGCATCAAACCGTTGGAGAGTAGCACGCGTTGCGCCCGCTGCGGCAGCGGAAGCGATCAGGCTTTCGTCGCCAGAAGCAACAACGATCCGCCCGCAGGCCAGGAGATCCCATGACTGATAGCCGTCCGTTCAACCGCACATAAAATCGACCCCACCGCGTTCACCGCGGCCCCGACGTTCAACTCGGCGACGGGATCGAACGGCGTAACTCTTCGTCCGTCGAGGAGTCGCGATAGGGCCATCGCCGGAAGCATCATCGTCGTAAACGAAGTCACGAGACGAACCGAAAAGCCGGCGCGCTGCACGCGATCGATGAGCTCCCGGCGGCGATAACGTCGGCGATGACGGCTGAAATCGTCGACTCGGCTCCACAGCTCCGGATGTTGTGGAACGGTGACGAGAAGACCGCCGCCGTCGCGGACGGCCTTGCGCATCTCCTGCAACACGTGCTGGTCGTCATCGAGATGCTCCAACACATCGAAGGCCGAAATAAGATCGAAGTGCCGCTCGAACGGAAGACTTCGGATGTCGAGCTGCAGCAGCTCCACATCGCGAACTCGCGCCCGCGCGTATCTCAATGCGTCAAGCAGCGCGTCTCCGCCCGTCAACGCCACGTTCGCGCACGTGGTCCCGAGCGACGCGAGGATGCCACCAGTGCCGCATCCGACGTCCAGCAGACTCCTCGCGGCAGGAAAATGCTCGCGTATCGCCCAGGCGACGAGCTCCGCGCGGTTGCGGAACCAGAAGTGCTTCTGCTCGGCCGCCGCGAGAGCTTCCAATGAATAGGTCGCGTCGGTCCCATCGCCAATTTTGATCGCCGGCGCGAGCAGCGGAATACCGTCTTCGACCGGCGGTGCGACATGGCAGATTGGGCAAACCCATCCCGACGCATCGTGCGCCGAGGCGCACGCCGGGCAGATCTTCACGCCTCAGCCTTGTCCGCGTCGATACAGGCGCTTCTCTTCGGGCTGGTAGTACTCGTCAAGGCTCGTGACGACGCGTGTGTACCAACCGAGCAACTGCTGCGTCCGCGGCGGCTGGCTTGTGATCACGTCGGCGCCGAGCGCGCGGACGTAATCGATTTGCTGCTTGATGTACGAACGCGTGAACTGATGATTGATGGCGACACGGTCTTTGCCTGACGTATTCGGTCCTGCCGCGTGCCACAGCGTCGAATCGAACACGATCAACGATCCGGCATCGCACTCGACCGGATGGGCGCGGGTCGCGATGTCCTCCGGCGATGGCGGCGCCGACCGCTGTTGGCTGCCAGGCACAACCCACGTGGCGCCGTTCGTTTTCGTGAACGCGTCAATCGCGAAGAACACGTTGATGGATGCGAGATAGCCGTTCAGCACTCGAGGAAAATCCTGGTGATACTGCGTCTGGAAAACCGTCGGCTGCTCGCCGGCACGATGCGACGGCAGGATGAAGCCGTTCTGCAGATGGAGAATCGCGGTCGGCTCGAGCAAACGATCGACGACCGCGAGCAGCTCCGGAATCTCGAGCAAGCGAAAAAACGTCTGATCGAACCGCAGCATCAGGCGCAGCACACCGACTTCACGTGCGCGGGCTAATCGCTCTTCCCCAACTTCCCGTTTGATCTCCTGCTGCACCCGATACATGGCCTCGCGCGTGCGTCGCAGGAATTCCGCGTCGAGCACTCGCTCGAGGACGGCGTACCCATCGCGATGAAAGTCGGTGATGACTCGGTCGATCCAGCGGGTGTCTGTTGCGACGATGCTCATGCTGCGAGGGCCCTCTTCGCGCCTGCCGCGAACAAATGCCGAACGATCGATCGGGTCGTGAGATGAACCAAGCGCGGGGCATCTTACACGTTTCCTTACGCGTTTCCGAGCCAAGGTCGGCCCCTGCGGCGCAGAAACATGGATGCACGGGGTTACATAGTCCCGCCATCTGAGTTGCGCTGGCCAAGCTCTTCTGTTAGGCTGCGGCTTCCTGTTCGTTATTTGCAGTTCTATTACTACATTGTCACTTTTTGTACTTCAAGGTCGTGTCATGTAAGCCTTCGCATCGAAAAGGAGCCCCCCAATGCGTCTGGTGACCGCCGCAATAGTGGCGCTAGTTCTCGCTTTACTGTCTCCTGGCGTCTTCTTCGCTCAATCCGTTCAATCGTCCGCAACGCGGTCCACGTCTGTCCCGCGCCTAATCAACATCAGCGGCATCTTCCATCCGGCTGATGGGCAACCACCGGCGCACGTGGAGGTGGTCACACTCGGCGTGTATGCCGAGCAGCAGGGCGGCGCGCCGCTGTGGCAGGAGACGCAGAGTATCGACGTCGATGCCGCCGGCCGTTACGCGCTGCTCCTTGGCGCAACCGAAACCGACGGGATCCCGCTCGATGTCTTCGCCTCGGGCGAGGCGCGCTGGTTGGGCATGGTATGGGCGCGGCCCGGCGAAGTGGAAGGACCCCGGACCCGGCTCACCAGCGTGCCGTACGCGCTTCGCGCGTCGGATGCGGATACGCTTGGCGGGAAACCCGCCTCGGCTTACGTGCTCGCGCCCACTACCAGCGGCAAGGCAGGCACCAGCAATGTGGCAGGTGCCGAGGATCCTGCGGCACCCATCATCTCTGCCGTTCTACCCGGCGCGACGAATTACCTTGCGAAGTATTACAACACTGTCGATGTCGGTACATCCGCTCTGTACGACGCGGGCGGGCTCGTGGGCATCAACACGGGCGCGCCATTAGACGCCCTGCACGCGGTGGTCAACAACTCGACCGGCACGATGACAGGCGTCGCCGTGCAGAACCTGGGTAACACGGTGAACTCCTACTCAGGCATGTTGTTTTATGACCAGTTCGGCGCGCTCGGCCAGTTTCAGGGCTTCAACAACGTCACGCACGAGTATCGCATCAACAACATCGCCAGCAGCGGGAGCATCAACTTCATGCTCGGCAGCAGTTCGCGCTTCCAGGTCACCAGCAGCGGCATCGGGATGGGCACGACCGCGCCGCAGGCCAGCCTTCACGTCGCGACCCTGAAGAACCTGGTCAACGATATCGGCACGGTCATCCGGTCGAATGTCGCGGCTATCAAGTTCGCCAACAATCCTGGCGGCGGCGGCGGGGACATGGCGTACATCGCGCAGGTGGTAAAGACCGGTGAGGCAACGTCCCTGGAGCTGGGGAACCTCAACGACGCGGACGACGACATCACCGTTCGAAGCTCCGCGGGGCGTACCCAGTTCATCAATGCCGGCGATCCCAACGCCAGTAATTCCTTTCCACACGCCACGATCAGCGTCGGCAGGACTGGTTCCATCGGGGCAAGCGCCGGATTTGTGCCGCCGGACTCGAGCACGGCGGGCGGGTTTTTCATCGAGGGCAGCAACTGCATCGTTGGCTTCTGCGAGGCCAGCGGCATCTATGGGGACGGCGAACACATGGTCATGTGGAGCCCGGGCGATCAGGACCTCCTCCGCTTCTACGACGAGGACGCTTTAGACTCTCCGCCCAAATTCGTCATCGATGGGAACGGTGACATCCGCGTCGGCACTGGCACCGTCGGCTGCGTGCTGGACGCCGACGGCACCGTCATCGCGGGCACTGGTTGCGCTTCGGATGAGCGGCTGAAGAAAGACATCCGCCCGTTCGACGGCAGCATGCTGGAGCGCGCGCTGAAGCTTCGCCCCGTCTATTACCACTGGCGGCAGGAGCTGACGGAGAAGCGCGTAGGCCCCAACCCAGGCGAGGCGTACGGGCTCATCGCCCAAGAGGTGGAGAAGGTCTACCCGGAGATGGTCACGACGGCCGAGGACGGCTACAAGGCCGTCGATTACACCAGACTCCCGTACGTGGTTTTGGGAGCGCTCCAGGAGGAACACGCCAAGGTGGAGGCGCTGGACGCAAAAGTGTCGACCTTGGAGAAGCGGCTGGCGAAGCTGGAGGCGATGACCGACAGCGTGACGCGCACGACTTCATTAGGGCCGGTTTCGTGGCTGCTTTTCGCCGGACTCGGCGCGGTGGGACTCGTGTTCTACCGGCGGCGGTAGACGCTGACCAAAC